>JAGBWX010000032.1 GCA_017629575.1 Spirochaetales bacterium
ATATATATCATAAGACTAGAGAGTCGCTTTCTTTGACAAGAGAGGCTGCACCAGAGCTTTTAGAGACAATACCTTCAGATAGAATTGAAAAGATCGAAAACGAAAGAGTAATTGCACATCCTGATGAGATTCTAATAATGGCAGAAAAATATAAGACTCCAAGGCTCGCTAATTACTACTGTGCAAATCAATGCCCAATAGGCCAGAAATATGTTCCAGAGATAAAGGTAAAAGATCTTTCCCAAATAGTTTTGGAGATGCTTGCATCCTTAAACTCTTCCAATAGCAAGAAGGAAAGACTGATAGAGATAACTGTAGATGGGAAAATCAGTGATGATGAGATTGATGATTTTATAAAAATCCAAGAAGAATTGGAGCGCATATCAATTGCTGTTGAAACTTTGCAACTTTGGGCAGAGAGAATGCTATTAGAGGGCAAAATCGATAAAGACAAGTATTTAGAGCAAAAGAATAGATGAGATTGCATTCATTTAATTTAATTGTTTGTTTTAATTCTCCAATAGGGGAGAAATAGGAGCTTTAATTCGCTCCTTTTTTTATTTAACGACATATTTTGATTCCATATAATTTTAAGTGTAATTAGGAAATAACTTAATTGCAGTAAAGAAATTAATACTTAATATGGAGGAAAAGTATGGCAATCACAATCGCTACAGTTGCACTCGCGATCATCATTTTTATTTTAATCGGCTATGTTAAGGCACCACCAGACACAGCTTATATGATTTCTGGATTTAGAAAGCCAAGAATCCTTATCGGAAAAGCTGGGATTAGAATTCCATTTTTGGAAAGACTCGATAAGCTTTCTCTTAAGATGTTCTCTGTAGATGTTAAGACAACAGACTATGTTCCTAATGCTGAATACATCAATGTTAAGGTTGATGCAACAGTTAAGATCAGGATAGGTCAGAACGAGGAGATGATGGCTCTTGCATCCAAGTTCTTCCTTAATGAAGGTGAAGATATGATCATCCGCCGCGTACAAGATACTCTTGAAGGCAATATGAGAGAGATTGTTGGCCAGATGAGACTTGAGGAGATGGTTACAGACAGAAAAGCATTTGGTGAAAGAGTTCAGGAGAATGCTATTCCTGATCTTCAAAAGATGGGTCTTGAGATGATTTCCTTTAACGTTCAGTCCTTCTCTGACCAGAATAATGTGATTGAAGACCTCGGTATTGATAACATTTCCCAGATCAAGAAGGGAGCTGCTGTAGCAAAGGCTCAGGCTGAAAGAGATATCGCGATTGCTGAAGCACTTGCTGCAAAGGAGGCAAATGATGCTAGAGTCCAGTCCGAGATGGAGATTGCAGAGAAGAAGACATCTCTTCAGATTAGACAGGCAGAGCTTAAGCAACAGTCTGATGTGAAGAAGGCGGAAGCCGATGCCGCTTACTCCATTCAGGAGCAGGAACAGCGTCGTTCTATCGAGGTTTCTTCGGCTAACGCCGATATTGCCCGCGCTGAGCGCACTGCCGAACTGAAGGCTAAGGAAGTTG
>JAGBWX010000003.1 GCA_017629575.1 Spirochaetales bacterium
CTGAAATCTATCCAAACAACTGCATTCTCTTAATCGATACTTTCGACACTCTTGGTTCTGGCATCGAAGCTGCAATCAAGATTGGTCTTGAGATGAAGGAAAAAGGAAAGAAGATTGGAGTAAGAATCGACTCAGGCGACCTTTCATATCTTTCAAAGAAGATCAGAAAGAAGCTCGATGATGCAGGCCTCTATGATGCAACAATCTGTGTATCAAACGACCTTACGGAAGAGATTATACTCAACCTCGTAAACGATGGCGCACCAATTGATAGCTGGGGCATTGGCACACACCTTGTAACAGGTGGTTCACAGGCTGCCCTCAATGGCGTATATAAGCTTGCCGCAAAGGAAGAGAACGGTGAATTTGTCCCTTGCATCAAGGTTTCCAATAGCTATGAAAAGACAACTAACCCTGGAATAAAGCAGGTATATCGCTTCTTCTCAGAAGATGGAAATGCTCTTGGCGACCTCATTGCTCTCTACGATGAGGAAATTGCAGCAGGCAAGGACTATGAGTTCTACCACCCATTCTCATCACAGGACTTCTACCTCATGGAGAAGGGAGCCTACCAGAGAGTTCAGCCACTTCTTGTTAGAAAGATGGAAAACGGCAAGAGAGTATCTCTTCCAAGATCACTCAAGGAAATCCAGAGTGATTCTGCAAAGCTCTTGAAGGCCTTTGACAAGTCCTATAAGAGACAGATTAATCCTCACCTCTATAAGGTTTCGCTCTCAACAGAACTGATGAAGCTTAAGACAAGGCTTATCAGAGAGGCTAAGAGCTGATTGAAAAGGGCTTCGATACACTTCGGAGCCCTTATATTTTTCACTGATGATTTATCTTCCAATTCTCTACTAATGAGAAGAAGTCTGTCTTTTGAAGATTTACCAGCTTCTTCTTGACCTCATCGCTGAAAACATCTTTATCAACATAAGGCTTCCACTTGCTTACGACATTCTTGCCCGCAAGCTTTCTTACAGAAAGAGCCTTTGTATAGAATCTATTTACGCCCTCGCACTCAGAACGGTCCTCGATTATTGAAATTCTCATAGGGAATACGAAAGCAAGTGCTCTTGTTGTCACAATTGAATTCCCCATAAGGTGACATCTTGTTCCATAGTCGAGCATCTGGAAGAACTCTCCAAGAATCAGAGAATCGAAAGCCCTGAGGCGCTGGAAGAGCGCTCTGTCATATAGTCCAATGCCCATTAATGGATAGAGGTTCAATACAGCATTATCGCTTTCCATGTCCGGCATAAATGAAAGAGGATCGATCTGCTTGCCCTTGATATATGGAGCCCTAACAGTAGGCATTACCTCGCCCTGTCCTGAAACCATTACAGGAGTGATTACTGCAGGATGAGACTTGTCTTCCATGATTGCCATAAGCTTATCGCCCTCAAATGCAATGAGGGAGCAATCTGTTCTCACAACAAGGAAATATGTTGCAAAGCACTCATTTCCGAATGCATTGATATACTCTCCTGTAGTAACAGAATTCTTGAATACAATGAATGTTACATCGGGATACTTTACAGCAAGATTACACTCTTCAAGCCTATGCTCAGTAGTAATCACATAGACAACAGTGCTCATATTTACAAGGTACCATTCGATGGTAGCCATCAAATCATCGGCATTGGTAGAGTCAAGAATGCCAACAGCAAGCTGTTGCTGCTGATATAGAGATGAAATTCTTAATCCTAGGTCTTGCTTTCTGTATATAATCCTGTAATTCATTACTTACTCTATTATAGCAGTATCTTCAGGCCTGAATATAATTTCCTTTCTGCCTTTTCCGAGAAGATTTTCGATGTCTGTGCTGTTATGTCCCTGAATTATTGCCAAATCTGTAGAATTGAAATATGGAACTGCCTTCATGAATACACCGTCAGCAGTAGCAATCTCAACTACATCACCAGCTGCAAAGATTCCCTCAACATGTCTGATTCCAGAAGGAAGAAGACTCTTATGGAGGTTGACAAGCGCATGCTTTGCACCATCATCAACGATGATTCTGCCCTGTGCAGGTGTGTTGATAATCCATCTTTCCCTCTGAGCAAGCCTATGTTCAGGAAGGATATATGTTCCAAGCTCCTCGCCTCTCAAGATTCTTGTAATTGCATGCTCTTCATAACCAGAAGCAATAATTGTTCCACAACCACCCTTCTGGGCAATCTGAGCTGCAAGAAGCTTTGTCTTCATGCCACCTGTTGCAAATGCACTACCAGCTCCCTTTGCATAGGAGAAGATCTCATTGGTAATCTCACCTACTTCCTTGATGATTACAGCATCCTTATCCTTCTTTGGATTGCCTGTATACAAGCCATCGATATCTGTAAGAAGAATTAAAAGCTCAGCATCAATCTTGGAAGCTACGAGAGCAGACATTCTATCGTTATCACCAAATACGTTTCCAATCTCTGATGTAGATACTGCGTCATTCTCATTGAAGATTGGGATAACACCAAGAGCAAGGAGCGTTGATACGGAACTTCTGAGGTTCTTAAAGCTTGTTCTGTTATTCAAGACAGAGCGAGTGATAAGAACCTGGGATGAAATAAGGTTGTGCTTGGAGAACTCTTCCTGATAAGCGCTCATCAATATTGGCTGGCCAATTGCTGCGCAAGCCTGTCTCATTGCAATGTGTACAACAGGGCTTGTATGGCTCAAAGCCTTAGCTCCAAGGCCAATTGCACCAGAAGATACCAAGATTACCTGGTAGCCAAGGTTATGGAGAGATGCCACCTCAGAAACAATTTGGGCAACGCGCTCTCTATTGATGCCATCGGAAGAAGAAAGAAGATTGGTGCCAACCTTGATTACGACTCTCTTGATTCTAGTTAAGTCTCGCATCAGATCAGCTCCTTATGATGGAAGCTCTTTCCATCCTTGCCTGAATACTCTCTTACAGTCTCGCCATTTCCTCTAAGAAGCCACTTAGTTGTTGTAAGTCCATCAAGTCCTACAGGACCTCTTGCATGGAGCTTGGAGGTTGAGATTCCTACCTCAGCGCCAAGGCCAAATCTGAAGCCATCTGCAAATCTTGTTGAACAGTTTGAAAACACGTCTGCGCTATCTACTTCCCTGAAGAATCTAGACTCTGCATCCTTGTCTTTTGTTATGATTGCATCGGTGTGGTGTGAGCCATGGGATGCGATGTGGTCCAATGCCTCATCAATTGATGACACGACCTTGATGGCGCACTCAAGCGCAAGATATTCAGTATGATAGTCCGCATCGGTTGCAGGAATTGCTTCGATAACTTCTCTTGTCTTGTCATCGCCGTGGATAACTACACCATAGCTATCTAAAGAGGCCTTCAAGAGTGGAAGGAATTCTTTATATACATCCTCATGAATAAGAATGGTTTCTGCTGCATTGCATGCTGCAGGATACTGCACCTTGCTATCTGTAACAACTTTGACTGCCAAGCTAATATCTGCGCATTTATCTACATAGACAGAACAGATTCCATCAGCATGTCCCATTACAGGAATTGATGTATTATTCATTACATGCTTAACAAAGGCATTTGAGCCTCTTGGAATGAGAAGATCAACATCTCCCTCAGCCTTCAAGAGAGCATCTACATCTGCATGAGACTCGATTCCAAGAATCCAGCCATCAGATATCTCGCTCTTTTCTGTTGCCTTTTTGATAACCTCAATTAGAGCCCTATTGGAGTATTGAGCCTCTTTGCCACCTTTGAGGATAACGCCGTTGCCTGAGCGAAGGGCAAGCCCCGCTATCTGGACAAGCGCATCTGGGCGTGCTTCGAAAATCATGCCAATGACACCAAGTGGGAAGGCAGCCTTCTCAAGGACAAAGTCTGGATCTAGTTCACGCTTTTCCCTGATTCTGCCAATCGGGTCTGGAAGAAGAGCTAAATCATGGAGACCCTTTACAACTGAAGAAAGCTTTTCCTCAGAGAAGACAAGGCGATGGTAGAGCGAATCGCTAATTCCATTTTTCCTTGCATTTTCAAGGTCTTTTCCATTTTCAGCAAAGAGATAGTCCTTATTGCTTTCAAGTGCTTCAGCAACAAGAATCAGAGCTCTCTTTCTTACGTCATCTGAGCTGGTTGCGAGCTTTTTGCTCTCCTGTCTCAGCCTTTTGATTTTTCCTAAAAGTTCTCTTTCTTCCATGTCAAACAGAATACCAAAGTATGGTGTCATCTACAATAAGAAACATAAAATCCAAGTTTGTCTTGATAGTGTTCAGCTGTTGTTTCTAAAGCTATCGATTGCTTCAAGAACACCGCCAGCAATGGCTCTTGCCTTATCGCTGATTGTAAGGTGGTCAGTCTCCTCGCCTCTTGGGTCGATATCTGCAATCTTGAAGCCTTTTGGAACAAATAAGCCATCATGCAATAGGCCTCTGAGCCTGCCATCTAAAGATGCAAGAACAGGAGTTTCATCGATATAAGCAATTACATCGCCCTTTTTGACTATCTTGCCAATCTCTACTGCGCCCTTGAATATGCCTTCGCACTCTGAATGCATTACCCTTTCCTTGCCATAGCCACCTATGATGCCAGGAATTCCTGTGTTGGCAATAGCTGAGCCATCTCTGATGATTCTTCCAAGATTGTGGCCACGCTTTGTCTCAATAACTGCATCAACATCCTTTCCAGCCTCAAAGCCTGGGCCAAGAGCAACAACAAAAGGTGCCATATCAATAGTTGTTCCAAGGTTCTTCTTGGCAAGAATTGCATCGACAATGCAAAATGGCTTGAGAGTCTTGATTGCATCACCCTCTGGATCTACGAGAATAGGAATATCCTTTCTATCCATGATAGATAGCGCATCATTTATATCCTTTGCCTTTACAGCTCTAACACCTTCAACTCTGCATTCGCCTTCAAAAAGCGCATCTGCAAAAGAGACAGTTCTCCTGATTACAGTTGGCTTTTCTATCTCAAGTGCTATAACATCATATCCAGCATTTCTCAGCCTGATTATTGTTCCTGTTGCAAGGTCTCCGGCACCTCTGACGATAACAAGATTGTTTCTAAAGCTACTTCTGAAACCAGATGGCCTATTGTTGTATTTTGCAAGAACCTCGCCAGCAATTGAAAGGGCAACCTCAACTGGTTCTTCGCCACCAATATCTAAGCCCATAGGAACAGAGAGCTTCTTTATGCTCTTTCTTTCCTTCTTCCTGCTTCCAAGCATGCCAAGATAGAAAGCCTCTGATTCTGAAAGCTTTTCAATAATTGCATCGCCTTCCTCCGGAGATGTAATGACTACAGCAGTATTCCTGTTTATATCTATATCATCGAGGGCCTTTGAGAAATCATCTGCGAGAATGAGTGAAGAGTGGCTAAATCTTTCTTTAGAAAGGAGTTCTGGACGCCTATCTATGACATAGGTTCTCCAGCCAAGGCTATAAAAGAGCTTCTCGAGCTCCAAGGCAACATGCCCCGCTCCTACAATCACCAAGCATCTGTCCTTTACTGGAATATCTATAAATAGTTCTGCCATACCGTCTTTCCTTACAGGAAGGGAAATCTTTCTTCCCTTGTTCTCAGAGATAGACCTAGCTGCTATTCTTGCAGCCTCAGCCTCCATTGCACCACCACCCACAGTTCCATAAATCTCTCCAGACTTTAGAACCAGCATCCTGCCTTCGGTTCTCGGAGCCGTGCCTGTGGTGCCAAGAAGCGTCACAAGCGCAAATGGGATATTGTATTTCTTCAAGCTTGCAGCTTTATCAAATAGTTCCATACAGCGAGCCATCCCGCTCAGAGCCGATAACGCCCTTAACAGATTTTGGAAGCTCAAGAGAAGATAGCATCTCCAAGACAGAGCTATCTACCTCGTCAGCTCCATTGAATAAGATGAGGTTCTTTGTATTATTCCTCATCCCCTTTGTAAGTCCCTCAGAGTCTCTGAGGTACTCATCCATATAGCGCTTATCGATGATGCACTCTCTTCCGTCTCCAAAGCACATCTCATAAGCCTTGCTGCCGATTCCCCAGATTCCACAAACTGCGATTACTGCTGTCGCATCATCATATACTACAGGGTCTCTCTCTGTATGATACTTAAAAGGAAGGCCCTTTGAGCCATCTGCCTCGATAAGCACTATGTCATAGCGCTTATTGAGAAGAGAAAGAACTTCCATGCGTGGAGCAATCCACTTCTTTATGTCATAGCTATGATCGGCAAAGAATACGCTTTCACCCTTCTTAGGCATATAGCCAAGGACTGACTCATCTCCAAATACCTTATCAGTCCTGTAGTTATGCTGTTTTGGAGAGGCAACTTTAGTGGTTGTGGTTAGAAGAACGGAGTATCCCCTGTTCTTGAGATATTCGCCAAAGCTCTCCATCAGCGTCGTCTTTCCACCGCCACCAGTTATGTATATGACTGCACCAGTCTTTTTGACCGTGCATTCTTCTAAATACTCATAAAGTTTCATTCTTTTATTCTACCATCTAAAAGATGGTTTAGCCATCAATGGTAGCTTTTTCTGCAGAAAAATAGCCTCTGAGAGATAAGCCATCCACAAATTCATACTTCTTCTCAAAGCTTCTGCTGATCATGCCAATTATTGAACCATTAACGATAGCACAAAGTATGGTTCCAAGCTTAACGCCCTCAAAGTGGCCAAAGCCAAAGAAGATGAATGAAAGAATTATTGCAATAAGGCAGGAAACAACATCGTAGACAGTCTTGACCTTGTTTATATCCTTGCCTAGCTTCTCTGAAATCTCTTTTACGAAGAGCTCGTAGGCCTCTGGAGAGATATAGGTATGGAAGAGCAATGAAACACCTAGTGAACATGTAAAGATGCCTATCACATAGTAGATGCACTGAAGAAGAACCATATCTCCAGGGAGCATAGCCAAGAGCATGATAAACAAATCTAGCACAAGACCATAGAATACTGCTGTAATGAATGAAAAAAGATAGGATAGCTTGAACTTCCTCATGATGATAGCAAGCATTATGAGAACTACAGCTTGAAGCGAATATTCAGCCATTCCAAATGTAAAGAATGGCAAAACTTGAGAAACCTTCAGATGCACAAGATATGCGGGAGCAACAACCATGGAAAGACCGAAGTTGGCCTTCTCCGATAATGCAGTACCTAAAGCTAATGCTATGATGCCAAACAGATAAGATAGTTCGGTATAGAATCTCTTTTTCATGGAGAAAGTATACTACCTAAATCATAAAACTGTATACACTGAATGAAATTAAAATAAAAAGTCCGGAAGCCCGGACTGATCAATAAGAAATAGATGTGGCTATAAGGCTAACACCCGAAAGAAGTACTGCTATTCCTGCAAACATTCCTGTCGATACTGCGATAACTGCTGGCGAAAAGATGCCGAGAACACCAAAGGCAATCATCAATAGACCAATTAGAATCGAGAACCAACCAAAGTTCCCGCCTTTTCCATCCTTGATACCCTTCATCACAACCAAGAATCCAAGAACAATGATCCATCCAGCTATCAAGTATATAAGCACAGAAGATATTACTTCGCGTGCAAATATTGATGAGATAAGAACAAGACCAACAATCAGCGAAACAGCGGCAGAGAAAAAGCCCCAGGCACTTGCCTTGCCCGTCTTTCTTCTATCCATGAGGCTTATAGTCTCTCCTATTGATTCAATGATCAAGCTTATTCCAATAATCCATGAAATCGAAAAGAATGTTAGCTCTGGCATAAATAGAGCAACAGCTCCCGTCAATGCCAACAATACACCCAATAAAACAGATACTACCCGCATTTTTCCTCCATATGGTTTACTACTCCTAAGTTAAATTCCAATAACTGTAATGACTAGCGACAGAAAAAGCTAAATAAAAAGAAATCATTGTTCCATCTTGTTTTGAGAAATATAATGATATCGAGTTGTTTTAGAAAAACACTCGAGGTCATATGGAACAGATTGCTAAATTGATGATCAAAAAAAATGGAGAGATTTTCTTCGGACCTGGTGTCGAAGCTCTTCTCATGGGCATCGATAGTGAGAAATCTGTAAAGATGGCAGCAGAAAAGCTCAATCTCTCCTACTCAAAGGCTTGGACTATAATCCGCAATGCAGAGAAAGGCTCGGGCGAGTGCCTTGTAGAGAGAGTCCATGGTGGCACTGGTGGTGGCAACTCAGCATTGACAGCTAAAGGCAGAGAACTTTTAGAGAGATATTCAAAATTCAAAGAGGAAGCTAACGCCCTCCTTGAAGATTGCTTTAGGAGGAACTTCTATGAATAAGAAGAAAATGAACACCTCCTCTCTATACATAATCCCACTTGCTGTAGGCTATGCAATTGTTGCTTTAGCATCTCTTTCAATAGGTCGCTATGGCGTTGGCATATCGGATATCATAAAGATATTGCTATCTAGGATTCTGCCAATAGAAAGCACCTGGACGATGCAGGCAGAGGCGGCAATACTATCAATAAGGCTTCCAAGAATCATTGCATCCACTCTAGTTGGTGGAGGCTTGGCACTATCGGGTCTGGTAATGCAGCAGGTATTCCATAACCCTATGGTTTCCCCTGATGTTCTGGGAACATCGAGCGCTGCAGGCTTTGGAGCAGCTCTTGCCATGGTCCTCGCTCTTCCAAGTGCCCTAATTTCACCAATTGCATTCTGCTTTGGCCTTATTTCAATTGCCCTTGTCTACCTAGTTGCATCCAAAGTTCCAAACAACCATGTCCTTGGCCTTGTGCTTGGCGGCATCATGATCAGTTCTCTCTTTTCATCGCTCTTGAGCTTTGTTAAGCTCATGGCAGACCCTGAGGATACGCTTCCATCCATCACCTACTTTTTGATGGGTTCACTATCTGGTGTTGGAATCGATGACATAAAAAAGGTCGGACTATTGATAATCCTTTCTTCTTTGATGCTATATCTTCTATCTTGGAGAATTAGCCTATTGTCCCTCCATGATTCAGAGTCTCGGTCTATTGGCGTGAACACAAAGCTGCTTCGCTCCATGGTAATTATCTTCACAGTCCTAATCGTCGCTGCATCAGTATCAATTTCTGGTGTAATTGGATGGGTTGGTCTTGTAATTCCACATATTACGAGAATGATTATGGGATGCAATACAAAGAAGACAATTCCATCTGCACTCCTCTTGGGAGCAATATTCCTGACTATTGCAGATACAATTTCTAGAACGATTGCATTTTCAGAGATTCCTATTGGAATAATCACAGGCCTGATTGGTGCGCCATTCTTCCTATACCTTATTGTTAGAGAAGGAAGGAGGTCAGATGGTTAAGATAGATAACCTATCCTTTGCATACCCACTCAAGCATGTTCTTAAGTCTGTATCCTTTACGCTTGAAGAGGGAAAATCCATTGCCCTTCTTGGCAGAAATGGATGTGGAAAAAGTACTCTTTTAAAGCTCATGCTTGCCCTTCTCTCACCAGATGCCGGTACTATAACTGTAAATGGAAAGGACCTGTATGCGATGAAGGATAGAGAAAGGGCCTCCTATATTGCCTATATTCCTCAATACAGCGCTGATACATTCCCAAGCAAGGTAATAGATAGCGTCGTCATGGGAAAGGCTGCATCTCTATCCTTATTTGAAAAGCCATCAAAAAAGGACTATGAGGAAGCTGAGAGAGTTCTCGATTACCTGGGAATAGAAAATCTCAAATCAAGATCTACAGAGAAGCTCTCTGGAGGCGAAAGACAGCTTGTTCTGATTGCACGCGCCTTGATGCAGAAGGCCAAGATCCTCCTACTAGATGAACCAACAGCTTCTCTTGACTACTCCAATCAGATAATGGTCATGGAAACTGTCAACAAACTCACAAAGGAAGGGTATTCTGCTCTGTTTTCAACGCATAATCCAGAGCAGGCACTGATGTACGCAGACTCAATCTTGATTCTTGATGATGGAGTAAGTGAATTTGTCGATAATCCAGAGTCATTGCTCTACTCATCAAGGTTATCTGAGCTCTATGGCAGAGAGCTATACCTATCTGTAATAGATACAGGCTCAAATAGGAGGATTGTATGTCTTCCGAAATAAAGAGATGGTGGAATGAGGATAGAATCCTCTGGTATGAAAGGGCCTCAGAAACAACAGATTTCCAAGAAAAGCTATCTAAAATCATTGCTTCTAAAATATCAACGGAGGAATCAATTCTTGAGCTAGGAACAGGTCTTGGCTACCAAGGAGAACTACTCCATAAAAGAGGCTATTCCATAGTCAGCTATGATATAGACAACGAAGCAATATTTAGAGCTAAATCTAGATCTGGTCTAGATATATTCAAAGTATCAGATTGGAAGGATGTAAAGGAAAGACGAGATACAGTGCTTGCAGTCTTCTTTGGAAGAATCACAGAGGAAGACAATCTAGACAATCTTCTCTCCCTTGCCAATAAGCACCTTATCTATATCCAAAGCTGCCATAGAGGGCAGAACGAAAACCTGAGAAAGAAAGGTGATAACACTGAAAGGACAATTGAATATCTTAAAGCCAGAGGCATTTCATTTGAATATGAAGAACATAGGCTGTCCTTTCCGCAGAAGCTTGAATCAAGGGAAGAGGCCATACGCTTTATAGTGTCATTCTATGGTTCAGAGAAATTAGATGAATATCTCAAATACGCAATAGAAACAGAGGATGAAAGATACCCAATTGAGTTCAGAAATGACAAAGAGTTCATCCTCTTCGATATCAAAAAGGAAAACAAATGAAGAAATTTACGCTATCAATATTAATACTATTGTTGGCATCTGCTCTTTTATTTGCTGCAGGAGCAAAAGAGACTCAAGTCACAGGAGCTCTAATTTCATATACAGACGATTTAGATAGAACAATCTCTATTCCAGAAAGTGCATCTTCCATTGCACCATCGGGAAATGTATCTCAGATGGCACTATATGCACTTGCTCCAGAGACACTAGCTGGATGGTCATCAAAGCTTAGCACAGAAGCAAAGGCCCTGTTCCTCTCCGAAGTCAGCGACAAGCCTGTATTCGGAACCTTCTATGGAAAAAAAGCTAATCTCAACAAGGAAGCATTGATGGCATCGGGCGCAGAGTTTGTTCTGGATGTTGGCGATATCAAGCCATCAAAAGAAGCAATGACAGAGGACTTGGATAAGCTTTCCTCTGAAATTGGAATGCCTGTCATCTTCCTCTCAGGAGATTTAGATGGATACCCTATCCTATTTGAAAAGCTCGGAACCCTTCTTGGCAAGGAGACCAAGGCTAAGCTCTTATCAGACTTTGCAAATGAAGCTCTTTTATATGGCAGGAAAATGAATCAAGACCCAACAAAAACGACTCGTGTTTATTATTCTGTCTCTGATGATGGACTTGAAGCTGTCGAGTCAGGCTCTGTGCACAATGAGGTTCTTGAGTATGTTGGAATTGAGAATGTTGTTCCTAAGTCATTCTCCAGCGCAAATGGCTTAGTTAGCCTTGAAAGCCTATACAAGTGGAATCCAGAGGCTATTCTCCTCACAAGTGAGGCTGCTTACGAAACAGTCATGTCAGATAAGGCCTGGAGCGTGCTTGATGCTGTAAAAAACAAAAGGGTCTACCTTCTTTCGGCAAACCCTTACCCACTTATCGATAGACCTACATCAATTCAAAGACTCTTGGGAATCTATCTAATCGATGCACTTCTCTATGGAAACGTAGATTTAGCTGTAGAAAAGACAATTGAATATTACGAGCTTTTCTACCACTACAGCCTAGATAACGATGAAGCTATGTCAATTCTTGGCCTTAAATGAGCCAACCACCCTTTGAAAGGTCATCAATTAATAGAGCTACTTCTCTTGGTGTCAAAGGAATGTCCTCAATAATCCATCTAATGATCAAGCCATAGAGTCCAAAGCTGAGGAATCTTGTTACAAGATGCTTCTGCTTGTCATCAAATCTAATGTTTCTTTCAAAGACCTTTACTACATCATTTGGAAAATTCTCAAAGATCTTTGAGAGGTCAGAATCCATCTTGCTCTTTACAAGCAAAGTTACAGTCTTGGAATTATTCTTTAGATATGAGCATAATCCCTCAAGTCTTGTGACATGGGTGGATACTTCCTTAGGCACAACAGAGAACTGAGCTGCATCGAGCTCCATTACAAAATTTGATTCAATCTCAGCAAGAACATCATGTGGTGAGTAGTAGTGTTTGTAGAATGTCGCTCTATTGATGCCAGCTTCTCTGCAAAGCTCAGAAACATTAATACTTTCCACAGGCTCCTTTTCCAAGAGCCTCAAAAGCCCCTCATGCACTAATCTCTTTGTCAGCGCAACTCGCTGGTTAATCTTTTTTTCCATTACATTTCCTTATAGAAAAATAAACTACATGATAGTTAATATACACACACATAATTATTAAACAATTTGTTTATGCGGTCAATGAAACATATCTTTAGATACTATGGAGTTTAAATGTAACAGTAGATATAATTGAGACAAAATGAACCAGATAGAAAGACAAGAATACCTCATTAACTACTTATTGGAAGAAAATTCAATGTTGGGTGGAATTACAGTTCCATCAGATAGCTCAGCACAAAAAGAGCTTCTGAAGACCCTCTTTGCCCTCAGAGAGCCATCTGGAGCACCTATAGATTTCATTGCAATCCAGAATGAATACCTTAAGAACGCGATAGATTCAACTGTAATCGAAACTGAAGGCAGATTTACTCTAACTGAAGTATCGCCAGTACGTATCAAGGCAGATGCCCTTGTGCACTTTGGCAACAGCTCAATCCTCGGATCCTTTACCCCAGGAGATGACTCTCTAGACTCAGAAATCTTCTTCCACGCAGGAATTGAACTCAGACTCAGTGCTGCAGACGCAACCCAGAAAGATAGAGGACTTCTAAAAAGTGGTGGAATAAGGATAACTCCTGCTTTCTGTCTTCCATACAAAA
>JAGBWX010000033.1 GCA_017629575.1 Spirochaetales bacterium
CCTCATCCTTCTTGCCCTGACCCATCAGCGCACCAATCTGCTTGGACAGCTTGTTCCGGCTGCCGCGCGGGTCGTCGGCTTCCTTCTTCAGCCGGCGATTTTCCTCATCCAGAGCAATCACCTCGTCCACCAGAGGCAGCTTGCCGTCCTGGAACTTCTTTCGGATATTCTCCTTAACCACATCGGGATTTTCCCGCAAAAACTTCAAATCGAGCATTTCATTTTCCTCCACAAACGGTTTTCACCGCAATTTATACAATTATTCCAAATTTTCACTGTTGATAATCAATGTTTTCAGCTGTTCTGCCAATTCCGCGTCCATAATGTACCGGCCGCTGACCCCAGGCCGCTGACCTCCGGTCAATTGACGGCAGATTTCCAGCGCTCCTTCGGCATCCTGTCGAGCATGATAGGCGAAATAGGCCGCCAACCGATCGTTGTCGGCATTTGTCCAATAGTAGCGAACCCGCCGGCTCCGCTCGATCATTACCGCCGCCCGCTCCGCATCCCCATCCAACAGGGCGCAGAAAGCCAGCTCACGGGCCATCATGGGATACAGCGTCCGGGGCAATTCCTTCCGCCGTTCCTCCAGCTCGTGCATCAGCGCCGAAGCTTCGGGAAAATCCCCTGATCCAACGCCGCATAATAGCGGATCATCTGCTCGGGTGCAAACAGGACATCCTGCCGATTTTCGTCAGGCTGCACAATTTCTTCTGCAGATTCCACTTTTTTTCTACGTCTGGCAACAGGCTTTTCTTCCTGCATCACAGGTATTGGTTCTTCCTCCACGACAGACTGTGCCGGAATTTCTGGTATTGCCGGCTCCACAATTTTCACAGGAATCTCAGCCATCTCTGAACTTAAGAAAATAGTCAAATAGTCTCGAAATTATCAAAGTAAATCGTTATTTTCATGTAATTGATTATTGACAAACAGTTTACTTCTAATTAGATTATCTATAGTTTCATTAAAGTAATTTAAGGGACCCGTAAACGGTCCCTTTATTTATGACTGGAGGCACATGCTTACAACGGATGCAAATACAAAAGAACTATTCAAGGATGTTTCCTCTCTCATTGAAAGCATTGATTTGATGCTTGTTGAAACAACACTAAATAAGGTTGGTTCAACAAATGCAATGAGAGTAGTTCTTGCAAAGAAGGGCGCTGAGATTTCAACAGAAGATCTCGAGAAGGCGTACAACATTGTTTATCCTCGTTATGAGGTTATGCTCGGAGATAGAGATTTAAATCTTGAAGTCACAAGTCCTGGCATGCAGAGAAATTTTAAGGATTTCCTTGAATTTGAAGTATTTACAGGTAGAGACGTTAGAATTTATTCAACAAGATTCTCATCTTACGTAGTAGGAAAGATTGTAAGTTCTGAAGGTTCAAAGGTCATTCTCAGTGATTATCTGATCGAAGACAAGAACGAGAAGGGTGATTCAATTGAGTTAGACTTTAACGAAATTGCAAAAGCTAAACTCGAATACAGATGGGAGGGCAGAAATGCTTGATTTAACTATTGAAATCAATGAAATGATCAACGAAAGAAAGATGGACGATGAGAAAGTTCAGGCATTGATCAGAGATATGCTCAAGAGTGCATACAAGAGAAAGACTGGCACTGATGAGAATATTGTTATTAAGTTCATCTATGAAGATGGCAGAAAGTGCGTAGAAGTTTTTGCTCAGAAGGAAGTTGTTGAGGAAGAAAACTGGTATTCAAGCGTTACTGAAATCCCACTTGATGAAGCTATTGAGCTTGCTGGTGAAGATGTAGAGCCAGGCGATGTTCTTGAAATCGTTCTCGATCCAAAGACTTTCGAATATTCAGCTGTTCAGTCTGCAAAGCAGAGAGGCCAGCAGGTAGTTAAGGAATACAACACAGATAAGATCTATGTTGATGCCAAGGCTATGGAAGGAAAGCTCGTATTTGGCGAAATCAAGAGACAGAACAAGAACAGCGACTTTATGGTTAACCTCAACCTCGAAGGTACAGACGCATTATTCCCAGTTAGAGGCCAGAGCCCAAGGGAAACTTATGCTATCACAAACAAGTTCAAGTTCTATGTTGAAAAGGTTGATAGAGGCGACGAGATCGAGAAGAGAGGCAGAGATGGCCATCAGACAAAGAAGCAGAGAGGCGTAAGAATCCTTCTTTCTCGCTCATCTAAGGAATTCATCAAGGCTCTCATCGAGCATGAAGTACCAGAGATTGCATCTGGCGATGTTGAAATCAAGGCTATCGCAAGACATGCTGGCGTAAGAACTAAGGTCGCTGTTGATACAAAGAAGAGCGATATCGATCCAGTTGGTTCAACAGTTGGTAAGTCAGGTACAAGAATCCAGACAATCATGACAGAGTGTGAAGGCGAAAAGATTGACGTTGTAAGATACGACGAAGATCCACTCGTATTCATTGCTAATGCGCTTATTCCTGCACAGGTTCAGAGAGTTGTTACTATCGATCCTTCAACAAAGCACGTTGTTGCTATCGTTGACGATAACCAGCAGGGTATTGCTATTGGCCAGGGCGGCGTAAACGTAAAGCTTGCTAAGATGCTCTGTGACTGGAACATTGAAGTTAAGACACAGTCACAGTTCGAAGAAATGGAACAGACTCAGCAGATCTACCAGAACGTTAACAACCTCTTCAAGAGCGATGAGGAAGAGTTTGAGGAAGAGACTGAAGAGCCAATCGTTCTTACCAACGAGCAGATTGGTATTGCTGAAGATGAAACTCCAATCAGCGATATCGGCCTTCCAGAAGAGCTTGTTAACAAGCTTCACACTATTGATATTTGGTCAATTGAAGAGTTCTTCGACTATGAGGAAGATGAACTTTTAGATATGGGTCTTACAAACGATGAAATCGATGTTGTAAGAAATAGCGTCGTAATCAGCGAAGAAGAAGAGGTTGAGGAATTTGAATGCCCAATCTGTCATTCTATTCTTCCAGCTGGTACCTCTGTTTGCCCATCATGCGGTGCAGAGTTTGAGTTCGAGTGAGATTTAGTTTAGTTAAAAGGTTCGTATGTCTGAAGAAGTAAAGAACGAAGAAAAGAAAACCAAAGTTAATGTAATTAAGAAAACTGTCACTCCTCAGCCGGTTAAAGTTGCACCTGCAAAGAGCGAAGAAAATGCTCATGAGGTTGAAAAGAAAGTTATTGTCCTCAAGAAGAAGCCTGTTGTTAAGGTAAAGGAGAAGGAACCTGAAGTTGTTAAGGCTCCAGAAGTGCCAGTTGTAGAGAAGGAAGCACCTAAGACAGAAGCTCCTAAAGCAGAAGCTCCTGTTAAGTCAGCTGCGCCTAATAAGCCTGTTGTAAGAGAAAACAGACCTCAGAGCCAGAAGCCTCAGCAGAACAATAGGGTTCAGCCTAATGTAAATAACCAGAACCGTCCTGCAAGGGAGAATATCATCGCTGGCAAGAGCTTTATGACAAATAGCTCAAGTCCTGTAAATAATAGAATCCAGTCTCCTCTCCACAACGGTCCAGTAATTATCAAGACAGCTAATCTTCCACCTGTTCCTGGCCAGAAAGTAGAGGCAGCAAGTGCTGCAGCTCCTGCTAAGCCAAGAGTAGCAGGAATTGTTGGTGGTAGACCTACCGGTGGCTTCAAGGGGCAGGGCAATAATAGAAACCGCCAGAACAACAAGGATGGACAGGCAAGACCTCCATTTAATAAAGATGGAAGACCTAATATGCCTAAGGCTGGCCAGAGCTATACTCCAGGAAACGGTCAGGGCAAGGAAGGCGGCTTCAGAAGAGATGGTGCTAGACCAAACAATGGCTTTGCACCTCGCGGTCCAAGACCACAGCAGGGAGCTATGGGTGGTGGAGCACCAGCAGGACAGGCTGTAGAGCTCAACCAGAAGAGCAAGGGTAAGAACTTCAATCCTGGTGGCAAGAAGAAGGATAGAGAATCTAAGTACCAGAAGGATGAAGAACTCGACTTCCAGCTCCAGAAGAAAAAGAAGGAAGAGCAGAAGCTTGCTGCTGTTCCAAAGCAGATTGATATCATGGAGAACATCACTGTTGCAGACCTTGCAAAGAAGATGAACCTTAAGGCTTCTGATATCATCTCAAAGCTCTTCAAGATGGGTCTTATGGTTACAATCAACCAGCAGATCGATCATGAAACAGCTGAAATCATCTGTGAAGAATATGGATGTTCAGTACACCTCGTATCTCTTTATGACGAAACAATTATCGAAAGTGAAGAAGATAGAGAGGAGGATATGGTTCCAAGAGCTCCAATTGTTACAATCATGGGTCATGTTGACCATGGTAAGACTAAGCTTCTAGATGCAATCAGAAGCACAAACGTAGCAGGTGGAGAGTTCGGTGGAATTACACAGCACATTGGTGCTTACAAGGTTAATGTTCCAGAGAAGGGTGAGGTAGTATTCCTCGATACTCCAGGACACGCTGCATTCTCAATGATGAGAGCTCGTGGTGCTCAGGTAACAGATATCGTAGTACTTGTAGTTGCTGCTAACGATGGCGTAATGCCTCAGACAAGAGAAGCGGTAGACCATGCTAAGGCTGCTAAGGTTCCAATCATTGTTGCAATCAACAAGTGTGACCTTCCAGAAGCAAAGCCAGAAAGAGTTATGCAGCAGCTCTCAGACCTCGGCCTCATGCCAGAAGAATGGGGTGGCCAGACTCTCTACTGTCAGATTTCAGCTCTTAAGAAGCTCGGTATCGATGATCTTCTTGATACAATCCTTCTCCAGGCTGAAATGCTTGAGCTTAGAGCTAACCCAACATGCAGAGCAGTTGGTAAGGTTCTTGAATCAAGAATTGACCAGGGTAGAGGTACTGTTGCAACTGTTATGGTTGAAAAGGGTACTCTCAGACAGGGTGATTACTACGTTGCTGGTATCTATTCAGGACGCGTAAGAGCTATGTTTGATGATAAGGGCAAGAAGATTAAGGAAGCAGGTCCTTCAACACCAGTTGAGATCATCGGTCTTTCAAATATCCCATCAGCAGGCGATCCATTCCAGGTAACAGAGGATGAAAAGCAGGCTAGATCTATTGCTACAAAGCGTCAGGAACTTGAAAGAATTGGCGAAGGCTCTGGCAAGAACAAGATTACACTCGAGAATCTCAACGAAAAGATTCTTGAAGGTCAGGTTACAGACTTCAACGTTGTTATCAAGGGTGACGTACAGGGTTCTGTTGAAGCTCTCCAGGGTGTTCTCCAGAAGCTCTCTACAGCAGAGATTAAGCTTAATGTTCTCAGAGCATCAGCTGGTGCTATCATCGAAAGTGATATTACACTCGCAGCTGCATCAGACGCTGTTGTTATTGGCTTCAACGTTAGACCTACACCAAGAGCACAGGCTCTTGCTGAGCAGGAAAAGGTTGAAATCAAGAAGTACAATGTCATCTATGATGTTGTTGACGATATCAGAGATGCTATGGAAGGCAAGCTTTCACCTGAAATCAAGGAAGTTGATATCGGTAAGGTTGAAATTAGAGACACATTCAAGGTTCCTAAGGTTGGTATCATTGCCGGTGCATATGTTCAGGAAGGTAGAGTTAAGAGAAATAGCCTCGTAAGAGTTATCAGAGATTCTATCCAGATCAACAGAGATATGATTAAGATTTCTTCACTCAAGAGATTCAAGGATGACGCAAAGGAAGTTACAGAAGGCTACGAATGCGGTATTGGTCTTGAGAACTGGCAGGATCTTCAGGATGGAGATATCCTCGAAATCGTTGAAACAGAGGAAATCAGAAGAACTCTGGAGGTTGTTGAGATATGAGTGAAGTCTCACAGGCAAGACTAGAGGCCAAAATCTTGGAAGCAGTTTCTAGCCTTATTGTCTCTGGTGCAATCAAGAACCACAACCTTTCAACACTTACAAGTGTTACAAGGGTTGAGCTTGCTCCAGACAATACACTTGCGAGAGTGTTCTGTTCATCTCTTTACGACGATGCTTCACTAGAGAAGTCTGTAAGCGCTCTCAACAGTGCTTCAGGCTTCATCCAGAGAAGACTTGCACAGGTATTGAGAACAAAGAATACTCCTGTTCTTACTTTCTTCAAGGATAACTCCTATATAGAAGGCGAAAGAATCAATAACCTCATCGATGAGGCTATGAAGGAACACAATGGCTAATTACTTTAAGCTTAAGCTTGAAGACAAACCAAAAGATATTACCAGCTTTTCCTCTCTTGGAAAAACCAAGAGGGAGTTCAAGGGAGAAAAGGTTGGACATGCAGGGACCCTCGACAAATTTGCTGAGGGTCTTATGATTATTATGATTGGCTCTGCAACAAAGCTAAATCCAGTATTTTCTTCTTTTTCAAAGAAATATATTGCTACAATTGAATTTGGTGACGAAACTTCAACACTTGATCCAGAGGGCGAAGTTGTTGCCTCAGCACCGGTTCCTACATTCGATGCTTTAAAAGCTGCAGTAGAATCCTTTATTGGACCTCAAATGCAGGTTCCACCTCTCTACAGTGCTTTGCATGTTGATGGCAAGAGAGCCTATGAAATGGCTAGAAGCGGAAAAGGAGTCGAGATGGAAGCCAGGCCAATAGAAATTTATTCTATAGAGCTGCTTTCCTATGATGGAAAAGTTGCAAGGGTTGAGTGTCATGTTTCTAAAGGAACATACATAAGATCGCTTGCAAGAGATATTGCCATCAAGTGTGGCTCAAGAGCACATCTAATTGAGCTTAAAAGAACACAGGTTGGCCCTTTTACACTCGAAGATGTAAATCTTACAACCAGAGAGCTTTTAGATAAGACTGATTTATTCTCAACGATTCATCTTGATAGCAAATTCAAGAAGGAAATTGACAACGGTTGGGTTGATAAACGTGCTATACTCTCAGATAGCGACAAGGCCAAGGAATTTTCTTACCTATACTTTGGCGATGAATTCTATGGCATTGGTGAAAAGAGTGGAAAACTCAAGGTAATAATGAGGGGCAGTGATGGAAATCTTTGATTTTGATGAATTATTAAGTTCAAAAGCAAAGGCTAAAACTCCATCTGTAATATCTATTGGCGTCTTCGATGGAGTGCATAAAGGCCACAAGCATATTATCGAACGCTTGATAAAAATGAAGGATAAACACCCTGGCAGCGAGGCCATGGTTATAACATTTGGCATCAATCCAAAGCCTCAGTCACAAGGAGCGCTGGATAGTGTCAGAATCCGTGCGAAATATATGGACCAATTGGGTGTTAACTCCTTTGTTGTTATTGACTTTTCAGATAATTTCAGTAGAATTACTGCTTGTGGGTTTATTAAGCTCCTTTTAGAGCTAACAACTCCAGAGGCTATCGTCGTTGGTGAGGACTTTAAGTTCGGAAATCCATCTGACGCGGCTTCAGCTCTAGATCTTCAGGATCTCTTTCTTAAGGAAGGAAGGGATGTAGAAGTCGACATAGTTGAGCAAATTCTTACGGAGGGTGGAGAAAAGATCTCGTCAACTCTCTTAAGAAGGCTGATTAAGAATGGAGAGCTTAAATATTTCTTTGAGCTGTCCGGCCAGAGTTTTCAGATCGATCTGATGCCTATACCTTACAGATTCGATGATGGAAAACTGGTTTTTAGTACAGATGCAATTCATCAGCTCTTACCGCCACTAGGGGCTTATGATACTGATTTGATTCTGTCTGACGGGAGAGTCCTTAAGACGGTTGCGAATCTTGAAAAAGAGTTTCTTTGTCTCGATGCGCACTCTCTTCTCTCTGTATTCGGCTGCCAGAATGAATTAGAAAAGGCAAAAGTACAAATAGACTCATTATCATTTGGAGAAAAAAGATGATCACAGCAGAACAGAAGAAGGAAATCGTTGTTAAGTTCGGTGGAAACGAAGCTAACACAGGTGATGCAGAAGTACAGGTAGCACTTCTCACAGCTAGAATTAATGACCTCCAGGGCCACTTCAAGGCTAACCCTAAGGATCACGCTTCAAGACGCGGACTCTTAAAGCTTGTTGGTCAGAGAAGAAGACTTCTCAGATACATCAAGAATAGAGACATCAACGAGTACAGAGAACTCATTGCAAAGCTCGGTATCAGAAAGTAATTTTAATAATATGGAAGCCAGCATTGTCTGGCTTTCCTTGTTACATAACAAAAAGAACTATAAAAGAAAGAAAGAAGGATTATTATGTCAAACGTAACTAAAGTTTCGGTTAAGATCGGCGAACACGAGCTCGTATTCGAAACCGGAAAGATTGCTAAGCAGGCTAATGGTGCAGTATATGCACACTATTGCGGCTCAGCAGTTATTGCCACAGCTTGCTGTGGTCAGCCTCCAAAGGAAGCACCAGACTTCGTTCCAGTATCTGTAGAGTATAACGAAAAGTACTATGCAGCAGGTAAGATCCCAGGAGGATTCTTAAAGAGAGAAGGTAAGCCAAAAGATAAGGAAATTCTCGTTTCACGTCTTATCGACAGACCAATGAGACCTCTCTTTGACAAGGCATTCGGAAGAGAAATTCAGATTGTTCCTACAGTTGTTTCTTCTGACATGTGCCATACACCAGATATTATTGCAATCAACGCAGCAAGCTGTGCTGTAACAATTTCAGATATCCCATTCTATGGCCCAGTAGCAGCTGTAAGAGTTGCTAAGATTGGCGATGAATACGTTATCAACCCAACATTCCAGCAGATGCCAAACGCAGTACTCGACATCGTAGTTGCAGGTACACATGATGGTATCACAATGGTTGAGGGTGGTGCTAAGGAAGTATCTGAAGACGATATGCTTGGTGCAATCGCAGCTGCACAGCCAGTTATCACATCTATCTGTGAAGCACAGGTTAAGATGAGAGAACTCTGTGGAAAGGAAAAGCTTCCTCTTATGGAAATCAAGGAAGAAGACCTTTCTTGGCTCGAAGAAGTTAAGGCATATGCTTACCCACTTGAGAAGGAAGCTTCCTTCGTCAAGGGCAAGATGGAAAGATATGCAGCACTTGCTGAAGTACATAAAAATGTTGCTGAGAAGTTCGAAGCTCTCATCGCAGAAGATGAAAAGAGACCAGCTCAGCTTGCAAAGATGTTCGATGAAATGGAATACAACATCCTCAGAGCATCTATCCTTGATGATGGCGTTAGAACTGACGGCAGAAAGGTAACAGAAATCAGACCAATCACATGTGAAGTTTCTGTTCTTCCTTCAACTCATGGTTCAGCACTTTTCACAAGAGGCGAAACACAGTCACTTGCTGTAACAACACTTGGTACTGTAAACGACGAGCAGCTCTTCGATACAATCGATGGCGAGAAGACATATTCAAACTTCATGCTCCACTATAACTTCCCTCCATACTCAGTAGGCGAAACAGGTAGACTCACAACTGGTAGAAGAGAAATCGGTCACGGTCACCTTGCACAGAGAGCTCTCGAGGGCGTAGTTCCAAAGAAGGAAAACTTCCCATATACAATCAGAGTTGTTTCAGAGATTATGGAATCTAACGGTTCTTCATCAATGGCTTCTGTTTGTGGTGGTTGTCTTTCACTCATGGATGCAGGTGTACCAATCTCAAGACCAGTAGCAGGTATCGCAATGGGTCTTATCACAGAAGGTGCAGACTACTCAAAGTATGTTGTTCTTTCAGATATCCTTGGTGAAGAAGACCACCTTGGTGATATGGACTTCAAGGTAGCTGGTACAACAGAAGGTATCACAGCATTCCAGATGGACATCAAGATTGCAGGTGTTACACCAGAAATCATGTCAAAGGCTCTCCAGCAGGCTAAGGAAGGCAGAATGCACATCCTCGGCATCATGGCTGGCGCACTTGATAAGCCAAGAGCAGAAGTATCAGAACTTGCTCCAAAGATTCTCTCACTCAAGGTTCCAGAGGATAAGATTGGCGCAGTTATCGGTACTGGCGGTAAGACAATCAGAGGCATTGCAGAGCAGAGTGGTGCTGAAATCAACATTGAAGATGATGGCACAGTAATGATCTATGGCAGAAACAACTCTGCTGCTCAGGAAGCAAAGAGACTTGTTCTTGCAATCATCGAAGAACCAGAAGTTGGCAAGATCTACCATGGCACAGTTAAGAGAATCGTAGATTTCGGTGCATTCATCGAAATTCTCCCAGGCAAGGAAGGACTTTGCCACATCTCTAAGCTTGCTAGAACAAGGGTAAAGAATGTTTCTGATATTCTTTCTGTAGGTCAGGAAGTTGACGTAAAGCTCACAGAAATCGATAGAATGGGCAGACTCAACCTTTCTTACATTGATGCTCAGCCTGAAGAAGCTAAGACTGAAAAGTCAGAGAAAGCTGAGAAGTCAGAAAAGAAGGCTAAGGAAAACAAATAATGAAGATACTCCTCAAGATGGAAGTGGGGGCTCAGGCACCAGTATATTCAACTAAGGAAGCTGCTGGAGCAGATATCAGGGCATTTTTGCCTGATGGACCTATAACACTTCTTCCTGGGGAGTTTCGTATGATACCTACAGGAATCCGATTAGAGATTCCAGTAGGCTATGAAGTACAGGTAAGGCCACGCTCTGGCTTAGCAGCCAAGCATGGCATTACTGTTTTAAATAGCCCTGGAACAATTGATTCAGACTATCGTGGAGAAGTTAAGGTTATTCTCATAAATCACGGTAAAGAAGAATTTATAATTAATTCAGGTGACAGAATTGCACAGCTTGTTGCCGCCCGTGTAGAACAAGCACTATTTCAGCTATCTGACGAATTGAATGATAGCGAACGCGGGGAGGGCGGCTTCGGTTCAACCGGAGTTTGAATGGGAAGATCTAGAAGCACGCATAGCATTCTATATAGATATATAACAAAAGAATTTATTCAGAACTTCATTGTTGCGTTCATATTCTTTTTTTGTATCTTCTTCGTTAATTCCATTCTTCTGTTAGTACAAAAAATCCTTTTAAAAAACATTGATTTTTCAACCATGATTGAGATGGTTTCATTATCAATGCCACAATTTTTGATATATACATTCCCATTTGCAACTTTATCCTCTTCTAGCATGGTTTTAGGTGATTTAGCAAGCCAGAATGAACTTTTGGCAATTAGAAGCTGCGGAATTGCAAATAGGTATATATATAGACCACTCATTATCATTGCAATAATTATGAGTGGTATAACATTTATTTTCGCAGACATCGTTCATCCTTGGGCAAGTGTTTCCTACAGAGATAAATTAGCATTGCTCATGGCTGAAATGCCAACTTTTGAAATTGACTCAAATTCAACCAATACAGTTGGTGATATTGTTCTATATAATGGGGAAGCAGAAGGCAAGGTTATTCATGATATTATCCTTTTGAATAATGATCCTTCCGGTGATGACCAAGTAGTTCTATCCGAAAAAGGCACCTTAGAATTAATTGATCCTAATTATTATATCTATTCATTGAGCCTAGATAATCCTGAAATACTTATTTCAGATAGCAAAGATATTGAGTCTTATGGTTTATCTAAAGCTGAAAAAGCGACTTTCTTCTTGGATTTCTCATCTCAGATACCATCTCTAACATCTAATAGCCCTGTTAATCTTACTTCTAAAGAACTTTTAGATGAAATTAAGATAAGAAATGAGTATCAGAAAGAAGATAGGGTATATTTCAATAGAAACCTTGAAACAAAGCTTTTGAATATTTCAAAAAATCTGAAGGACTTAGAGAATGGAGCAATTTCTGATACTTCAGCAAAGTCATCAATCGATAATATTGGTTTTGATTTGGAGTTTATCGGGGATGTTCCTGTAAATTTCTATGGACAATACTATAAAGCTGAGCTAACAAAGAAATTTGCTTTATCTGCAGCATGTTTGATCTTTACATTAATTACATTGCCTTTATCAAATATTAAGGTAAGATACGGAAAGCTTACAGGCTTTGCTATCTCTTTAATTGTAGCTGTAGCATATTGGTATATGTTATTTGCTGTGCAACTATTTATTTTCGACATCAAGAGCGGTCCATATCTTTTGATTAGCTTGCCAGATATCTTATTATTTATAGTAGCAATAATTCTATTAAGGCATTTTAGGAAGGCAAGATGAAACTGATCGATAAATACACAATTTCATCAATCCTTAAAGTAGCTGTCGTTGCTATCATAATCTTTGCTTTGATCTTAGCAGCTGTTGAATTGTTTTCTAAGATGGATAGCATCATGAATAGTGATATAGAGATTCCAAAGCTTGTTGAATATTTAGTGCTTTCAATTCCTGAATATCTTATGATGGGTTCAGCATTGGCCTTTTTGTTTGCAACAACATATTTCTTGTCCTCATTGACTGCAAACAATGAAAAAATTGCAATTTTAAATGCAGGAATATCAAAGGCAAGACTTTCAACACCTGTTGTAATATTGGCAATTATTATTACTATATTGGGTTTTGTATATCAGGAATATGCTTTAAATAGAATCATTGCACGTCATGATGAGCTTGAAGTAGAGTTATTTGGAGTAACGGGAACAAAGGATACAAGAAACATTGTACTAAAAGATGACAATGGCTATTTGATATATACAAATCGATACTATGAAAGCATAAACGAGATCAATGCACCTGTATTGGTTAGAGTTGTTGATGGAAAGCTAATTAGCAGAGTAGAAAGCGATTACGCTGTTTATGAAGAAGATAGATGGGTTTTCAAAAATGCTATGGTTTATAAGATAGATGATGGTGTTTCTGCTTACTATAGCAAGGAATATGTAGACTCGGAGTTTAATATTGAACCACATCTTTTCAGAAGCCAAAATTCTTCTATAGAAACAATGGCAGGCAAAGATGCAAGAGCGTTTTTATCTAGAATGAAGATTGTCGATCCTGAGTCATGGCAAGAGAAAGCAACCGATTACTATAGATCATTCTTCCAGCCATTAGGTATC
>JAGBWX010000034.1 GCA_017629575.1 Spirochaetales bacterium
TTATTGTAACTCACTATTAAAAACTGAAAAACAATAACTACTGCCCTTTTCAATTTTCAGGAAATAATGCAGAATATTACTCGGCAGCAGATACCAGGCATTGTGTGCCTCAAAACCCCGTCAGGACAGGGATGTAGCAGCGGTATGAGGAATTCACAAGTGACCAGGACCATTTGCTGCTATTTTTTTATCTCAAGCCTCTAGTTTTCTTATCCCTTTTTTCCATCACGCTATGTTTCAGCCCTCACTTATGCTATACTTGATAGTGGAGGCAAAATGGCTTACGAAGTAACCGCTACTAGAAAGAGACCACAAGATTTCAAAAAGCTCGTCGGACAGGAATTTGTAGTCTCAACACTTGAAAATGCAATCAAGGAAGGAAGAATTGCACATGCTTACCTCTTCTCAGGCCCAAGAGGGGTTGGAAAGACCAGCTCTGCTAGACTTCTTGCCAAGGCGCTCAACTGTGAGCAGGGTCCATCTGCCCATCCTTGTGGAGAGTGTGCTTCCTGTGCTGAAATCACAAGCGGCAATAATGTAGATGTCATAGAAATAGACGGTGCCTCCAACACCTCCGTCAATGACATACGAGCAATCAAGGAAGAAGTTCTCTTCCCTCCTCAGAGCTCAAGATATAAGATCTACATCATCGACGAAGTCCATATGCTATCAACTTCAGCCTTCAATGCTCTTTTGAAGACTATTGAAGAGCCACCTGAGTATATTATCTTCATCTTTGCTACAACAGAGCTTCAAAAGGTTCCTGCAACTATAAGATCAAGATGCCAGCAGTTCAGATTCCAGCTTATTGGACAGAATCTAATCAAGGATTGTCTGAGAAGCGCAGCTGAAGATTTGAACATCAAGGCAGATGAAGATGCTCTTTTCTGGATTGCTAAAGAAGCAACAGGATCCATGAGAGATGCATATACTCTCTTTGATCAGGTTGCGGCTTTCTCCGGTGACCATATAACACTTGAAAAAATCAGAGAGCGCTTGAATCTTGCAGGCTTCTCAAAGATATCTGAGATTGTCTCATCTGCACTATCTGGGGATACAGCTGGAAGTATGGATATTCTTTCATCTCTCTTCGACAGTGGAGTATCTGCAGAGCAGATTATCAAGGATAGCGCTGAATTCTTTAGAACACTGCTTCTCTATAAAAATGGCGTAAGAAGGGTAGATTTGCTCTCTGTAGCCGAAATAGATATTCCACAAGACATCGTTGAGGCTCTTTCCAAGGAACAGCTAGAAGCTGCTCTCAAGGCATTCATCAACCTCTATAGAGATATCAGATACACTCTTTCTCCTAGGTTTGAGATTGAACTTCTTGTATCAAGACTCTCTTCTCTGCCATATCTTACATCTCCAGATATTCTCGTAAAGAAGCTTGAGAAGATGAGACAGGGCATTGCAGAAGGCCATGTGGTTGTTAAAAAAAAACCACAGCTAACTGTAATTGAAACAAGAGTTGAAGCAAAGAAAGCAGAACCTGCCTCTCCTGCTCTAGCACAACAGGAGACTGTCCCTGCTCCATCCATTCCTTCTTGCTATATCGAAGAAGAAACAGAGGAAGAGAAAAAGACGGAGACAATAGACAAGACAATCATACCAAGATTGACGGAAGAGCTGAGAAACCTCGGATTTGTAGAAGCTTCTCGCTATCTTCCATCTGTCGATGAAATCATAGACGATCATTCTCACACTCTCACTTTTAGGATGAATAAGAGCATTACTTTCAGAAGCTTCTCATCCTGCTCAAAGGATGTCGAGAAGGCTCTTCTCGAGCTTACAGGAGAAAGCTACAAGGTAAAATGCGAGCTTGCTCTAGAGAAGTCTAATGAACGCTTGCCATCAGAGAAGATGCAGGCGCTTAGAAGCATCTTCGGTGGAAACGTCGTATTCAGCGAAGTGCCAAGAGAGAAAGAAGAAAAGAAAGAGGACAAACCAAATGTACAACTTCAATCCATTCGAACTGATGAAGAAAATGGGTACGATAGAAGCCCAGATGAAGACGATTAAGGAGCAGCTGGCAAAACTTACTGCTACTGGTTCTGCAGGAGCCGGAATGGTAGAGGTCACCATTAACGGTGAATACCAAGTTGTTTCTGTAAATATCGCTGAAATCATAATCGATAAGAATGAAAAAGACATGCTTCAGGTCATGATTGCATCAGCATTCAACGATGCCTCTGCAAAGATGAAGACCAATATCGAAGACTATACAAAAAGAGAGGCTGCAAAGCTGGGAATTACACCATGACAAGCATCGAGGAATTGACAAGGCTGATCAAGAAGCTCCCAGGAATGGGCGAAAAGTCTGCAACAAGACTAGCTTATCATCTCATCAAGACAGACTCTGGCTACAATAAGGCTTTGGGAGATGCTATTGCAACACTGAAGGATAAAATCCATCCCTGTCCAATCTGCGGTTGCTATACAGAAGGCGAGATTTGCGAATACTGCAACTCTCCTACTAGAGATAAGACTCTTCTTTGCATCGTAGAAGAAAGCCAGGATGTAGTCTCAATATCTCAGTCAGGAATCTATAATGGTCTTTTCCATGTTCTTGGCGGAGCAATTAATCCTCTTAATGGCATTGGTCCAGATTCTCTACGCTTCAGAGAACTTAGAAGCAGAATTGAGAACGGAGATTTCAAAGAAGTAATCATTGCCACAAATCCAACAGAGGAAGGCGATACTACAGCTCTATATATCAGACAGTTACTAAGAGATAGGGAAGAACTTCAGCTTACACGACTCGCTTCTGGCCTTCCAATCGGTGGTGAACTTGGATATGCAGATAAGCTAACCCTAGCAAGATCACTTAGAGGAAGAATCAAGCTCTGAAAATGCTCTGATGATTAAGGCCAAGGCAACGCTTATTGCAATCAAGGCAATTGATGGAAACGCTAAAAACAAAGGGTTAGATAGCATGTAATCCTTTGCTTCAGATATTATGGCACCAAGGCTTGGGGTGCCAGGATTCAAGCCTGCTCCAAGATAAGAAAGTGATGCTTCCATCAAGACAGCAGAAAGGAATAAAGAAAGCCCCTGTTCCCTTAAATAAGGATAGAGATGAGGAAGAATATGGGTAAAGAAGACTTTAACCTTACCCTGCCCCAAACCATAGGAGGAGAGAGTAAATCTCTCCTTTTTTAATATAGCAATCTTCGAATAAGCGGATCTGGCAACAGCTGGAGACATTGTAATCACCATGCTGAAAACGAGCTTGCCAGCCCCCGGTCCTGAAAGAGATGACAAAAATAGAGCAAGCGGAACTGTAGGCAAAAGCTTCATAGAATCAGAAAGAGAAAACATGAAGAAAGAGAGGTTTCGATCGCTCATGAAATATGAAATAAGAAGACCTATGGCAATGGATAGAACAGCAGTTGCTGCAGAGATTGTCAGAGAAATAACAATGCCAGCCCCCATCCTTCCACAAAGATCCCTACCCAAGGAATCAAACCCAAATGGATGAGAGAAAGAAGGTCCAGATAAAGCTTGGTAGCTGTTGATTGGAGCATCAAACTCTGCAACTAACAATGAGACTAATACAATAAATACCAAGAGGATAGTTCCAGCCTTAAGCTTTCTCATAGCTCCTCCTTACCCTAGGATCCAAAAGCGCTTGAAGGACCTCTGCGACAACAAACACAACAGACACCATCAATGCAATCAAAAGCATTGTCACACCAGCTAGCTGAACATCTCTGGAGAGAGCTGCACTAACCATCAAAGAGCCTAAGCCAGGAAGAGCAAATACTTTCTCAACAACAGCACTTCCAGCAAGGGCAGATGCAAAACTATCGGCAAATAAAGAGAGCGCAAAGATCAAGGATGGCTTTAATGCTGAATATAAAACGATATCCTTATTATCACCACCCTGCATGATTATTGATGTACTGTAGCTTTCTGAGGCTATTTTTTTCAATTCCCCTTTAAAAATTCTAAGCCATATTGGAGCATTGATAATCGTCAATGAAAGCGTTGGAAGAAAGATGGATTTTAAATACCCACCAACGGAAAGAGACGGATCTATATAACCTGCGACAGGAAAGATTTTCAATAGAACAGAAAATACAATTACAAGAATTATTGCAATCAAAAATGATGGCAAAGACATTGCGACAATAGAGAAAATCTCTGCTGTCTTATCTAAATATCCCCTTTTTATTACTGCTGCAATCGACCACAGAAATGAGAATAAAAGAGAAAAAAACATTGAACTTATAGCTAAGGTCAAAGTAAGTGGAAGCCTAGAGGCTATTACATCTTTTACATCCAATCCAGAAGCTGTAACACCCCAATTGAAGGAAAAAAACGATGAAATGTATTTGATATATCCAGAGATAAATCCTACAGAATCAGAATGGGCGTTCCTATATCTTGCTAGGTCAGCATCACTTACTTCCTCAGACATAATTACAGACAAGCTATCGCCAAGAGAGAAGTACTCTAAGCTATAAAGAGCCAGAGAAACTATGAATAGCGTAAGCAATATAGATAGAAGCCTTAATAAGATTCTTTTCCCCACGAACTGATTATAACTAAGATTGGCTCCTAGATAAACTTTACGTTCCAAAAATAGAAGCCATTTTGAACTATAACACCATCGAGCTTTGAACTTGATGCATACTCTGTTGAATAGTGGCCTGGAACATATACAGGAAGAGCCTCCCAAAGCTTTGGCTCAACGCTCTTCCAAGCTTCAACAGCCTCATCCAGTGTTAGGGCGCTATTCACGGAAGAAAGGAGTTCTGTTTCTTCCTCTCCAATCCAGCCTGGGAATGTTGGATTGAGGAAAGACTTGAGGATAGGAAGTGGAACCTGAGAAAAAGCTGAGATGAAGATATCCCACGAAGAGCTATCCTTTCTCATCTCAAGCATTGTTGCCCAATCCACAGCAATAACTTCGGCATCTACACCACCCTTCTTCAAATCAGAGGCAACAGCGAGTGCTAGCTTGTCCAAATTAGATAAATTAGAGGTGAGTATTCTAACCTTTTCTCCGTTATAGCAACCATCGAGCAATGCTCTTGCTTTAATTTCATTCACATTAAAATATGGATTATCCTTGCCTGAAATCCACTCAGACTGCTCAATTTCCATGTAGTTTGGATGTGTAGAATAGCCTCTATCGCCATAGCAGGCTCTCATGATATTCTCACTATCAAACAGCATTGATGCAGCTTTTCTGAAATCTAGGTTTGTGGAAAGTCCTTCTTTTTTATTGAAGACAAGAGCAATCATGCCAGACTCTCCTGCAGACAAGAGCTCTATATCCTTATTTGTCTCAAAAGCCTTTGCGTCCTGACTCATAACATCATTGATGAAATCGTACAATCCACTTTCAAGTCCAAGTCTTCTTGTCACAGCATCTGGAACAAAGAGATATCTCAAAGTTGGAATAGAAGCACTCTTCTTGCCCCAGACTCCATCAGAATTATCGTTGCAGGATATATAGCCATCAAACTTCTTCAGCTCGATATACTCGCCACTTTTCCAAGAGCTAAGACAATATGGTCCTGTTCCAATTCCCTCTGACAATATATCGTCAAGCAAAGTCTCTGCAGGAACAATGACAGCACTCTGTGGAGAAGATGCAATCAAATACGGAAACAGAGCCAAACTATTGTCCGCTGTTATCTCAATAGTCTTTTCATCGATAGCTTTAAATCGAGATTGGCCCACAAAAAGTTCACTAGTACCATAGTAATCAAGGTATCGATTCATAGAGTAGATAACATCCTCTACATCCATTACCTCTCCATTATGGAACTTAACATCATCCCTGATTGAGATAGAAAGACTTCTGCCATCCCCACTCAGAGCATAATCCTCAGCAAGCTCACATCTGACATCTCCATCCTGATCCAAGACAAAGAGCTTCTCATATACGTTCCCAACAAGAATCGTTCTAGCAATAAGGGACGTATTAACATGCATATCCAATGTGGAAGGCTCAGAGGATACAGCTATCGACAGATAGTCTTTATCTGCTCTGCAAGAAACCACAATAAGTGCAAACATGAGAATGATGAGCGCTTTCTTCATAGCTAAATAATAGTTGGATTATTAATTTCTTACTACCACATCAAGAATTTTAATTTCTTGGAAAGAAAAACGACTTAAATACACAACAGCTAAACAGTTTATTACAAACGATACCTAGGATAATTAAACTATGAAAGAGATTAAGCTTGCAATCATTGGCGGTGGCTCAAGACTTTGGGCTATCCAGTTTTTAAAGGATGTCACTCTCCAGGACAAATTAAAGGTAAATTTCTCACTTTACGATATCGAAAAGCAGGCAGCTTTGAATAACGTAGCAGTTGGAAATGAAATCTTCAAGGCAAACAACAAAGAAGGTCAGTTCACCATCTCAGTAGAAGATACTCTTGAAGATTCTCTCAAAGGTGCAGACTTTGTAATTATTACAATCGAACCAGGCATCATGGACTGCAGATACGGCGACCTCGTACTCCCTGACCAGTATGGTATTCTCCAGACTGTTGGTGATACAACAGGCCCTGGTGGAATCATGAGAGCAAGAAGAGCTCTTCCTATTTTCTTTGAATTCGGAAAGGCAATTGAAAAGTGCTGTCCAAACGCATGGGTAATCAACTATACAAACCCAATGACACTCTGTACAGCAGCTCTTTATAAGGCATTCCCTCAGATCAAGGCTCTTGGCTGCTGCCACGAAGTATTCCACGTTCAGGAATATATCGCTAGCCTCGTTGGCGAATGGTTCAACATCCCACAGCCAGACAGAAGAGAGATCAAGATTGATGTTACAGGCATCAACCACGTCACCTTCATCACAAAGGCTCTCTATAAGGGTGAGGATTTGATGCCAAGAATCAAACAGCTCTCACTCGATCCTGCTTCATATCCAGATTTGACAGAGTACTCAAAGGACCTTATTGCAAATGAGAAGTACTTTACTTGCCAGCATAAGGTTGCTCTTTCATTCCTCCGCGACTATGGTGCACTTGGAGCAGCTGGCGACAGACACCTTGCAGAGTTCGTTCCATTCTATCTTCAGGATGAGGAAACTCCATTAAGATATGGCTTCACAAGAACACCATATGAATTCAGAGTCAAAAGAGACATCGAGAAAAAGCAGAGAGTATACAAGGGCGAAGATCTCATTGCAAAGCCATCAGACGAAGAAGGTCTCGATATCCTCCTCTCCTTAATGGGAGAAAGAACTCTCAGGACAAACATCAACAGACCTAACCTTGGCCAGATCAGCTATCTTCCAAAGGGTAGAATCGTAGAGTCAAATGGCTTCATCAGCGAAAATAGCATCGAAGCTATCGTATCTCAAGATCCACCTGTTGGCGTACAGAACCTTGTAAGAAGAATCTCAGATGAACAGGAAGTAATTCTCAATGCAATCTGGGACGGAGATGATGAAAGACTCTTTGAGGCATTCTTAACAGATCCTCTTGTAAATCTCCCAAGAGACAAGGCAAGAGAGCTCTTCGACAAAATGATGATCGCATCAGAGCTTAAATACTAATAAATGAGAGGAAATCTGAAAAGGTTTCCTCTTTTTTTACCATCGTACTATCAAGGTTTAAAGAAATTTATAGTTAAATATCATCTATTGGATAAAAGAAAAAACCGGGCTAAACCCGGTTTTCTCATATGCCTTACCTTCCCTTTACTTTGGCTGCTTGCCAATGTAAGCAAGGATACCACCGTCAACGTAAAGAACGTGGCCGTTAACAAAGTTAGAAGCATCAGAAGCAAGGAATACTGCTGGACCCTGAAGATCTTCTGGCTTACCCCATCTGTTAGCTGGAGTCTTAGCAAGAATGAACTCATTGAATGGATGACCAGGTGTTCTGAGAGGAGCTGTCTGAGGTGTTTCAATGTAGCCAGGTCCAATGCCTTTGCACTGAATGTTGTACATGCCGTATTCAGAAGCAATGTTTCTTGTAAGCATCTTCAAGCCACCCTTAGCTGCTGCATAAGCAGAAACTGTTTCTCTGCCGAGCTCAGACATCATTGAACAGATGTTGATGATCTTACCATGGCCCTGCTCCATCATTGTTGGGAGAACTGCCTTAGCACAGATAAATGGAGCGTTGAGGTCAACGTCGATTACCTGTCTGAATTCCTCTGCTGTCATTTCGTGCATTGGGATTCTCTTGATGATACCTGCGTTGTTAACGAGGATATCAAGACCACCGAAGTCTGCCTTAATCTTGCCAACGAGCTCTGTAACCTGCTCTTCGTTTGTTACGTCGCAAACGTAACCCTTAGCATCGATGCCTGCTTCCTTGTAGCCTTCGAGACCCTTGTCTACAAATTCCTGCTTGATATCATTGAAAGCAATCTTTGCACCTGCGCCAGCGAGAGCCTTAGCAATTGCCATGCCAATACCGTAAGAAGCGCCTGTAATCCAAGCAACCTTTCCCTCTAAGGAAAAATCCTTCATGTTCATAATTAATACCTCCTGCAGAAATCTGCATATATTTATCATACTGAATAGGGCAAATACTTTCAAGCAAAATTGAAACTATGTTTCATTTTTCTATTTGCTTTCCCTACATATACATTCTCGCATTGATTATAGGAATTTTTCCGTTTTCTTAATGCACAATTGTTACATAAATAAAAAATCCCCCGAAGGGGATTTATATCAAAGCTTATCGATAAGCATTGAGCACTTTCCTGATGGGATTGGAAGAGTCTTCTTCTTATCCTCTTCAAGAATGTGGATTGTGAAGTAGTAGAGCTTCTCAGACTCAAGTCTGATTTCCCATCCTCTTGTATTCTTTGTTGAGAGGATTGTAATGTTGTTCTTCTTGAGGCTAAGGTCTTCGATGCCCATTGCTTCAAGATTCTGCATTGTCCAGTATACAGTCTTCTTTGGAAGAGAAATATCAAGGCCAACGATATTCTCAATCACCATTGTGATTGTTGCGAGGCCAAGCATTGGAAGATATCTCTTTTTGTTCTCTGGGCCTTCCTGAGGACAGAGTGCAGGACCTTCAGAAAGAGGCTTATAGATTTCCCATACATCACCCTGCTTATCTTCACCAGGATGGAGAGTATCAAGGATGAAGTACATATGTCTGATTGCGCATTCACGTGCAAAGATGAATGAGTTGTAGTTTGTCAAACCCTTTACAACCATGAATGTACAGAATGGAACTACGCCACCTGTATATCCGCCACCATTTTCAGAGAAATACTTAGAAGATACAGGTACTGTTGGGAATGGGTTGTCCGTTCCAAACTCCTGATCATCCTTGAGCTGCTCGATGAGGAATGAAGCGTACTCATCGTTTGGAATCTCTGCAAGAAGAGAGTAGAAAGCGCCAATGTGCTTGTTGAGGATGATCTTTCCGTCCTCATCAAGGTCATAGTAGAATCTTGTCTCTGGATCCCACATCATAGAGTTCACTCTAGTCTTAATAGAGAAGTAAATTCTCTTATATCTGAAAGCGAGTTCCTTATCATTGAGGATATCGCCGATATTTGACATATAAAGAGCAAAGAGAGCTACAGCACAGTTGAAGTCAACAGTGTATGCGGCACCTTCTCTTGGGAGATTTCCCATATGAGTTGCTGCATAAGGAACAGAATAGAGACCATTCTCCTTCTGGAAGTTGTTCTGCAGCCAGAGATAGTAGTTCTCAAGATATGGAACTACATCCTTGAGTCTCTTCTTGTTTCCAATCTTGTGGTAGAACATGAACTCTACATAAGGAAGCAGAGGAAGAGTTACGCCCATAGGATTGTCTTCTGTAAATATAGGCTTCTTCTCATTGATGTCATATATTTCTGCAATCTGACCATCTTCCGCCTGCATTGAATAGAAGAAATCCACCATAGAATATGGGCTATGGAACTGGTTGCTGTATACAAGATAAAGAGAGGCCATCGATACATCAAAAAGGTTAATGATAGAATCGCTGCCATATGTAAAATAGCCTTCAGGGAAGTTGCAGTCCTTATCTCCCTGATGCCATACCTCATCGATCCACACCCAGGTTCTATCGTACATGTCTACGAAATCCTGATCATAAAAATGGACTCGAGGTACTAAGTCTTTAACCACGTCTTTTCTCCTGTTTTTGGGCAAAAATCATGAATCTTTGTCCTTTTATCGCATCATACATATTACAATAACCCAAAAACGAAGTCAAACAAAATTTCCAGAAAGCCATAATATTGCTTTCTAAGGATTTATAAAGGTTATGTTAAAGTAAAAAAACTATCTGAAGAGAGCAATGGCACCTGGTACAATCTCAAGTGAGAATTTATCCCCAGCCTTTGTAAAAACCTCTCCATCTGAGTGAGCTGGGACAACCAGAGAATCTGCTTCCAACTCAACCTTTTTTGCGTTCATATAAGTAAAGGCTTCCTTATCAGTTGATACCTTTCCACTCAAGAACTTTATAACTAACGCAATAAGAGAAATGCCTGTGCAAATCTTGTTTGTATACATCAGATCTAGTTTTCCATCATCAATCTCTGCATTAGGGGCAAGCTTGAACGCAGAACCCATTCTGATTCCGTTGGCAACCGATACCTGTTGGGTAGATACAACTCTCACCTCTCCATCGATTGTCATCTTGAGCTTATAACCCTTTGGTGGCTTCATGAGAATTTTAAGAAAAGCAGCTATATAGCTAGGCATGCCATTGAGACGCTTGAATTCAGAAGCTACGAAGTTAACCATCGGCTCAAAGCCAAAACCAGTTCCATTGAAGAAGTATCTTCCATCTTCATTATCAGTTCCGAAGCAAACTCCAATATCTGTCTTTTTGCAGCTTCCCTTTATAATAAGGTCTGCCGCTGCTTGCGTATCAGTTGGGATGCCAGCACACCAAGCAAAATCATTGCCTCTGCCTGTTGGAATTATGCCCATCTTAACCTTGTCATTGAATCCGCTCTTCATGATTCCATTCAGAACTTCATTTACAGTTCCATCGCCTCCAACGGCAATAATAGTGTCGTATCCATCCTTCACCGCATTACAAGCAAGTGCTTCTGCGTGTCCAATCCCTGTGGTGTGTACCTCATCGTACCCGTAATGCTTTTCCTTAAAATACTTTGTAAGCTCGGCAGCTTTCTTGCTACCCTTGCCCTTTGATGAATTTGGATTAACGATCAGCAAAACACTATTACTCATGAAACACCTCAAATTACGTAAAATATTAAGGCAAAACTGCGACTTTTCAAGAAATTATTGTTCATTAATTTTACATATTACCGTATTTTCATCACACTTTTGCATTTGTGTCCATTTAACATAGTATATTGCTCTTTTTTGTGTCATTAAATATCCTATCAGTGTGCAAAAAGATTTTACTGTGATGAGCAAAAAGCTCTTGATAATCGCACTGCCGATTATGCTCCAGAACCTCATTTCCTCATCGCTTTCATTCGTTGATACATTGATGATTGGCCAGATTGGCCAAGAGCATATTGCAGCTGTGGGAATAGCCAACCAAGTATACTTCCTGATTTCGCTGTTCTTCTTTGGCATCTCTTCTGGAACCTCGATTTTCTTATCTCAGTACTATGGCTCTGGCGAGTACGACAAAATGAGAAAGACGATGGCTTTCGCGATATCCATCTGCCTAATTGGATCCATCTTCATGGCCATCTTCTCATTCTTCTTCCCAGAGACAATCGTCAACTGTTTCTCAACAGACCCTCCTGTTGTTAAATATGGCGTCGAATACATGAAGATTGTTGCATTCTCATATATCTTCTCAGCAATATCTTCAACATTATCCATTGGATTCAGATCTATAAGCAAAGCACAGCTTCCACTTGCAATCACATTCATCTCACTTTCTACCAATGCCATTGGAAACTATCTCCTCATCTTCGGAATCGGACCATTCCCAGAGCTTGGCGTTGCAGGTGCTGCCATTGCAACTTTCTTTGCAAGACTTCTCGAGATGGCACTTCTAATAATCCTCACATGGAGAAAGGGTGGTGCTGTATTTGCCTTCAAGACAAAGCAAGATTTCCAATTTGAAAAACCATTCCTTTTGGGATATCTGAAGACAAGCTTCCCAGTGCTTCTCAATGAAGTTTTCTGGTCTCTTGGCATGACTCTGTACAAGGTTGCATTTGCCCGCTTGGGGACAGAGGCCTTGGCAACAGTAAACATTACAGAATCCATTGCAAACTTCTTCTTCATCGCAATGCTTGGAATAGGAAATGCATCTACAATCCTGCTTGGAAATACCCTTGGCAGAGGAGAGAGAGAAAAGGCTATGAGATGGGCAACGAAGCTAATCTATCTCTCTATAGGAATTGGTATCTTCATGGGTGCCTTAGAGATTGCATTAGCTCCTTTCTTCACATCAATGTTCAATGTAAGCGTAGCCGTTGCACTCACTGCGATAGCCTCGTTGAGGGTAAATGGTATCCTTCAGCCTATAAAATCTATAAATATGACCACTGTTGTTGGTATTCTTAGAGCTGGTGGAGACACAAGATATGCTATGGCAACAGAGATGATTGGTGTCTATGCTGTAGGTGTTCCAATTGCATTTATTACAGCAGCATGGATGAAGCTTCCGCTTGAGTTTGTCTACCTGCTTCTCGGGCTTGAAGAAGTTGTAAAGGCAATATTTGGTCTTACTAGAATAAAATCTGGAAAATGGGCCAATGTCCTTTCTTCCAAAAACAACGCTTAGCCCTCACTTTTAATAGACATTAATGATATACTTAGAATATGAGTAATCTTCATATCAAAAATGCAGCTATCATCAGTGATGGCACAAGAGATGACAATCGTGAACTTTGGATTACAGATGGCGTCTTCACAGAGAAAATTCCTGGTGTGGAATATGAAACAATAGATGCCGAGGGTCTCTATGCCCTTCCTGGATTCATTGACACACATATCCATGGATTTGGTGGAAAGGGGACTGAAGATGGAGATAAGAACTCTATCCTCAAGATGTCAGAAATACTTGCAAAGACTGGCGTCACATCCTTCTTCCCAACAATCTATACAGATACACAGGAAAGAATCATCAGAGACATCAAGGCTTGCACAGAAGCATCTGGAGAGGAAAAGGGTGCATCTATTGCAGGAATACACGTAGAAGGCCCTTTCATTTCACCAGATAGAATTGGTGCTCAGAATCCTCTAGGTAGACTATCACCAAGCAAGGATGACTTCATGAACATGCTTAATGCTGGCAAAGGCCTCATTAAGGCTATGACAATGGCATCAGAGCTTGATGGCATTGAAGAGATTGCCAAGCTTGCAATCGAAAACAATGTTAAGCCTCTCTTGGGACATACAAATGCAAATTACGAAGAGACTGTTAAAGGTGCATCCTTTGGAATTACCCATGCTACACATCTATTTAATGCAATGTCTGGACTCCACCATAGAAATCCAGGCGTAGTAGGTGCCGTTCTTTCAGAGAAGAACATGACAGCAGAAATCATTGCAGATGGCAAGCATGTTGCACCTGCTGCCATTAAAGCTGTCTTTGCTGCCAAGGGCAAGGAAGGCATCGTTATAATCACAGACTCTCTTAGACCAACGCTGCAAGAGGATGGCGTCAAGACAGCCAATGGCGTAGAGGTTGAGATGGGAGACGGATTATGGGTGACAAAGGGCAGACCAGAGCTCATTCAGGGATCTACACTATCGATGGATATTGCACTCAAAAACTTAGTATCATGGGGCATCTCCATTGAGGATGCATCTTACATGCTTTCTGCATCCCCTGCAGATATCTATAAACTTTCCGATAGAGGAAGAATCAAGAATGGCCTCAGAGCAGACCTTGTGCTTATGGACAAGGACCTCAATCTCAAGATGGTCATCGTAAAAGGAGAAATCAAATAATGTGGTACGACGTACTTACCAATAAGAGACTTTGGGCAATCTTCGAAGATATTTCAGCTATTCCTAGAGAGAGCGGAAACGAGGAAGGAATCAGAAACTGGCTCCTCAATTGGGGAAAGGACCATGGACTTACAACAGTTGCAGACAAGACAGGAAACGTCATCATCAAGGCTCCTGCAACTCCCGATTGCCTCGGATATGCTCCGATTGCACTCCAGGGCCACATGGATATGGTTTGCGTTAAGACAGCAGAATCAAATCATGACTTCACCAAGGACCCTATTGAAGTAATGACCGATGGAAAGAGCATTTGGGCTAAGGATACTTCTCTTGGCGCAGATAATGGCATCGCCATTGCCCTCATCTTGGACATTCTCTCAGATCCAGATTGCTCACATGGACCAATTGAAGCAATCTTCACTATTTCAGAAGAAACAGGTCTTAATGGCGCATTCGGAATCGATGCTTCACTAGTAGATGCAAGAAAGCTCATCAACCTCGACAGTGAGGAAGAGGGCGTATTCTATATTGGATGTGCTGGCGGAATTGAAATCGATGCCGAGAAAAAGGCAATTTGGGATGCACCTATTGGAGACGCACTCAAGATTAGAATTTCAGGACTTCTAGGTGGACACTCAGGTGGCGAAATTCACAAGGAGAGAGCAAACTCCATCAAGCTCATGGGCAGACTCCTCAATAGAATCCCATCCTTCCAGATTGCTGCAATCAATGGCGGAACAAGAAGAAATGTCATCCCATCAGAGTGTGAGGCTGTAATCACAGTAAAGGATAGCGATATCGTAAAGACAATCGCAAAGAATCTCGAAGCTGAGCTCAGACGCGAATTTGCTATCTCAGATCCAGATATCAAGATTGATGTGGTTGATGTACCAGCTCCAGAAAAAGCACTCAAGAAGGCACTAAGCGCAAAGCTTGCAGATATGCTCTTCATCTCCCCAGCAGGAGTAAAATCAATGAGCATGGCACTCCCTGGCGTTGTAGAGACATCAGACAACCTTGCCATCGTATCTCTCGATGAAGAGAAAATCTCTGTCATCTGGTCTGTAAGAAGCTCTGTTGAAAGCTCCAAGCTCAATCTCGCATATGAAATCCAGACACTCGCAGAGAACTTTGGCTTCAAAACTCTCCTCAATGGCGACTACCCAGCATGGCAGCCAAATGTGAAGTCAAAATTCACAAAGCAGGTAGTTGCTGCTTACAAGAAAATCACAGGAAAGAAGCCTGTAATCACAGCTATCCATGCAGGTCTCGAGTGCGGAATCCTAAATAAGGCTATCGAAGGCCTTGATTCCCTCTCTCTTGGACCAAACCTCTTCGATGTCCATTCTGTTAAGGAACACATCGATGTAGCGAGCGCAGAAAGAACAGCTGGCTTCGTAAAAGAGATGCTCAAGGATCTCAAATAATGAAGAAGATTGCAGTGGCAACCTACAGACAGGCCCCAAAGGGGTCTGTCTTCAAATATAGACAGGTTCTTAGCAATGAAGCATACCTAGAAGCCGTAGAGAAAGAGGGCGCCTATCCCGTCTTGATATCTCCATCTTCAATATTCAGTGCAGAGGAAATTGCAGCTGGGTTTGATGGAATAATCCTCCCAGGTGGAGACGATGTATCACCAGAAACCTATGGCGAAGAGAATAGACTGTCTGTTGATTGCGACATTGAAATGGATAGCTTTCACATTGATTTGATTAAAGCTGCTTATAAGCTCAAGAAGCCTTTGTTGGGAATCTGCAGAGGCTTTCAGCTGATCAATGTTGCCTTCGGAGGATCTCTTTATCAAGATATAGCTACAGACTTTTCTACTCAGATTGTTCACAAGGTTTATGAAAAACCTTATGAAGGAGTCCATGATGTTAAAATCGTAGAAGGAACATTCCTATCCAATCTATTTCCTTCAACCCTTTGCGTAAACAGCTTGCATCATCAAGGCGTTAAGAAACTTGGGGATGGTTTGACAATCTCAGCAACAGCTGGTGATGGACTAATCGAAGCAATTGAGGTAGATAAAATAATTGGTGTGCAGTGGCACCCAGAAGCAATGCAGAGTGAGATGAGAAGTATCTTCTCTCACTTCATCAGGAGTATTTAAGATGGACAGATGTATGAAGCTCTTTCTTCAGAACACAATGTACTATGAAAGAACTGACGAAAAGATGGATGATTTTCTAAATAGATTATTCAAGGAAGATCCAGGCTTTGAAACTCTCTCTGTCTACGAGTTCTCATTCTCCGACGAAGGCTTGAAGCTTGCAAACACCGAAAACGGAATGAAGTTTGGACCACCATCGCTTGAGCCACAAAAAGATCCTTGCCCAGGAAAGTCGCTAAAGCTTGCAGAGGGCAGCTATCTCTTTTCGCAGATGCCAATCCCAGAAAACGAGGCAGAAGCAAAAAGGCTCTTAATGCCTTTTGTCAGAAATGCAATGCAGGGAAAGGTCTTCGTTCGCTTCTACAAGGAGAATATCCTTGAATGTGTTATGCAGTTTTTCCTACCTCTTTGAGAAAGAACACTGCTGTTAATTGCCTATCAGATACAAAGGAAGTTATACTTATACAATGCTAGTTGAAAAAATCAGTGACACCTACCATCGCATCACCTTCAGTGACGGTAGACAGGTTTTCCTCGTAGGAACAGCGCATGTATCAAAAGACAGCGTAAACGAGGTTGCCAGAATTATTGAAGAAGAAAACCCAGATAGAGTCTGCATCGAGCTAGACGGCGGCAGAATGCAGAACAAGAGCGAAAAGAAGAACTGGGAAAACATGGATATCAGAAAGGTATTCAAGGAAGGAAAGGGCTTTCTTTTGCTTGCAAATACCGCACTTGCTTCATTCCAGAAGAGGATGGGAACTCAGACAGGTTCAGAGCCTGGCGCTGAGATTATTGGAGCTGCAAAGCTTGCTCAAGAAAAGGATATCCCAGTATCTCTCTGCGATAGAGAAATCCATACAACATTCAAGAGAGCATGGGCAACCTCTTCTCTTTGGAACAAGTGTAAGCTCTTAGCTACTCTCATTTCTGCAGTATTCTCAAACGAAGAAATCTCCGAAGAAGAGCTGGAAAAGCTCAAGAACCAGGAAACTCTCGAATCAATGCTCAATGAAGTTGCGAAGGAGCTTCCATCAGTAAAGACAGTTCTCATCGATGAAAGAGACCAGTTCCTTGCTTCAAAGATTTTCGACGCACCTGGCGATAGAAAGGTTGCAGTAATTGGCGCAGGCCACACAGCCGGCATCATCAAGACTCTCGAAAAACTTGAAAAGAAAGAAATCTCATCAGATACTACACCTCTTACAGTAATCCCACCTGCAAGCAAGTGGTCTAAGGTCGTTGGCTGGCTCATTCCTCTTGCAATCGTTGCAATCATAATAGTTGGTTTCACTAATAATGGATGGGACCAGGGAATGAGAACATTCCTTTATTGGGTTTTGGTAAATAGCCTCTCTACTCTCATCTTCACCTTTGCTGGTGGCGGTTCTTTCCTCACAGCACTTTTGAGTGCAATTACAGCCCCATATTTTGTGCTGAATCCAGTATTGGGTGTTGGAATGTTCGCAGGCATCATGCAAGCAACATTCAAGAAGCCTAAGGTAAAGGACTTTGAAGGAATGAGCGAAGATGCAACAACCTTCAAGGGTTGGTATAAAAACAGAATCCTCAGATGCCTTTTGGTATTCCTAACCTCAACAATCGGAAGCATGCTAGGCTCCCTAGTTGCCTTCCCAATGATCATTGCAAGACTGTAAAGAATAAGCCTGAAGCGAAAAACTTCAGGCTTTATCTTTTATTGGCAGATCTTATCCATTGCCTTTTTAAACTGCTTATAGAAAAGAGCAGAACAGAAGCATACCGATAAGAAGTCCGCAATTGGCTCTGCTAGGTATACAGCCGTTGTCTTATCCCCTGTAAAGATTGCAGGAAGAATATAAATAAGCGGAATCAAAAGAACAATCTTTCTCATTACAGCAACCAAAATGGAACTGAATGCACTGCCAATTGCCGTAAACGTATTTTGGCAAGACATCTGAATGCCAAATAGACAGATTGTGGCAAGATATACTCTAATTGCCCTACTAGTGAATTCAACTAATGCAGCATCTGTAGCGAACATGGAGACAATCACCTTTGGGAATAACATCATGAAGGACCATGCGATGATTGTGAAAGAAAGATTTATCTTCAAGAGAGTCCTGAAAGCCTCCTTTACCCTAGAGCTATTTCCCGCTCCGTAGTTGAAGCTAATTACAGGACTTGTTCCCTGTCCAAAGCCTTGTGTCGGCATCATGATAAGCTGCATTACGCTTGCCAAGATTGTCATGGCACCAACTGCTATATCGCCACCATACTTAAGCAAAGAGGAGTTAAAACAGATTGATATAATACTCTCTGTAGACTGCATGATAAATGTCGCAGTACCAAGTGCTATAGCAGGAAGAATAACCTTGCTCTCTAACTTCATATACTTTCTTCTCAGCCTAAGCTGGCCTTTTCCCCTAAAGAAGAAAGATAGAACCCAAATCATAGATATGCCTTGAGATAGTACAGTAGCAAGCGCAGCTCCCTGCACACCCATGCCTAAACCAAAGATGAATATAGGATCGAGTATGATATTGCTTATTGCCCCAATAAGCACTGACATCATACTGATCTTTGTAAATCCCTGTGCTGTGATGAAGGCATTCATGCCAAGTGTAAGCTGTACGAAGATTGTTCCCAGCGAGTATATCTTCATATATGCCGAAGCATATTCGATGGTGTTCTCACTAGCGCCAAAAGCAAGAAGCAATGGTCTATGCCAAATAGAGAGAATTACAGAGAGAGATAAGGATATGATAATCAGAAGGACAAAGCTATTTGCCAGTGTCTTTTCAGCCATCTCATAGTCCTTTTTCCCCAGGAAAATAGATGCTCTAGGAGCTCCGCCAGCACAAACTAGAGAAGCAAATGCTGACACCACTAAAAGAAGTGGGAAGCATACACCGAGACCAGTGAGCGCCAAAGCTCCTGTCTCTGGTATATGGCCAATATACACCCTATCTACGATGTTATAGAGCATGTTGATAATCTGTGCGCACACAGTTGGAATAGATAACTTCCAAATTAACTTTCCAACAGGTTCTGTTGCCAAAAATTCTCTATTGTTATTGTTCATTAGCCTTTCTCCATAAATGTTCTTGCGTTCCTTCCTATCTTAGCTAGGTTATCAACCAAAGCTTCAATATCATTGCTACTCATATCTTCTGTCAGAACGCTCATGAGAGTAGCCAACCCTTTGTCAATGTCCTTAACTATCACATCAGAAGCTGGCAATATCTTGATTCTCTTCATTCGCTTATCAAAAGGATCGCTAACTATATTCACTAAGCCTTTCTTCTCGAGCGAAGAGACTGCAGAAGAGACATTTCCTTTGCTAAGTCCTCGATATTGAACTATCTCAGAAGCAGTATCACAAAAAGGATTGTTATGTAGGAAAGCAAGAATATTGACCTCTATCAAAAGTAGGTCATGTTTCTTTGCAATCTCTCTATTAATCTGTTGATTCAAAGCGTTAACATCTCTGAAATCTTTTAGAAAATTGATGTATTCCATATCGATTTTTAGTTCTTTTTAGAACTATTATAAAATAACAAAGTTTTTCTCGAGTGTATAGACTGATATAGTTTAAATTAGATATTTTATTGATATACAATTATTTAAGTGGTTAGTTATGACACCTAACTATATTATTTCTTCTTAAAGGCACCTATGATAGCACTCTTAACATTGCCAACCTTAACGTGAGTTGCTGTATTTTTGTCCTGACTGGAAGAAACTATAGAAGAAAAGCCCATTTCAGAGAGAGCTTTTGCTCTCTTTGCCGAGAAAGACACAGGTCTTACCTCTCCTGCAAGAGATAGTTCTCCAAATGAACCTACACCAGAAGGTATAGGAGTATTGGCCTTTGAGCTATAGAGAGCAAGCGCAAGAGCTAAGTCTATAGAACCTTCTGTCAGTCTCATGCCTCCCGCAACGTTGACATATATATCTTGATCGGAAAGATTGATACCCGCATGTCGCTCAAGAATAGCAGCAACTCTGTTGACCCTTGCTGAGTCTATTTTATCTGAGTATATCCTCTGATAGCCAGAGCGAGCAGGAACGACCAAAGCTTGAATCTCAACAACAAAAGTTCTAGAACCCTCCACCACAGGAGTAAACGCAATTCCCGGAGGGAAGTCATTCTTGTCCCTAGAAGAAAGGAAGTATTCAGATGGATCCTTAACACCTTCCAATCCCTCTGGCCCCATTGAGAATAGTCCAATTTCATCCACGGATCCAAATCTATTCTTAGATGCTCTCAAGAGACGCATACCAGTCTCAGCACCCTCGAAATAAAGAACTGTGTCTACCATATGTTCGACAATCTTTGGGCCTGCAATAGTACCTTCCTTGGTAACATGGCCAACGAAGAAAATGGATGCTCCTATCTTCTTGGCAAGAAGAGATAGCTCCATACAGCAAGTCTTAATCTGATTTGGAGAGCCCGCCATAGAAGCCACAGAAGACGAGCTAAGCGTCTGTAGGGAATCAACTACCACATAGGATGGCTTGATGCGTTCTAGGGCCTCTGAGAGGGCTTCTAAGCGCGTATCGCAAAAGATTGAAATCTTCTCAGCATTTACTTTGAGCCTTTCAGCTCTGAGCCTAACCTGTGATGGTGATTCTTCTCCGGAAACATATAAAACTGTTCCGTCGCCAGATAGATTTGAAAGCATCTGCAGCATGATAGTGGACTTTCCAACACCAGGCTCTCCGCCAACAAGAACAGAGGAGGGCTTCATTACACCACCGCCAAGCACTCTATCTAACTCGTCGATCTTCGATGAAACCCTCATCGATTTGTCATAAGGAACCTCAGAAAGCTTTCTCACGGAGGCATCAATGATTGGTGTCTTGGAACTCTCTGCCTTTGAGGAAATCAACTTCTCCTCTGCAAAGCTATTCCAACTGCCACATTCTGGGCAGCGTCCCATCCACTTTGTCTCTTCATGCCCACATTCTGAGCATACGTATTTAATCAAGCTTTCCTTGGCCATTGTCTATTTTAGAAATCAAGAAGCTCTACATGGAAAATAAGGTAAGCATTAGGTGGAATTACACCAGGATAACCATATTCGCCATATCCGAGTTCTGGTGGGATGATAAGAGTTCTCTTTTCACCCTTCTTCATTGTAACAAGAGCTTCATTCCAGCCTTCGATTACCTGTCCAATTCTGAATGTTGCAGGCTCCTTTCTAAGAAGTGAGCTATCGAAGATCTTGCCATTGAGGAGTTCACCCTGATAGTGAACAGTTACTGCCTTGCCATACTCTGGCATTGCATCACCAGTTCCTTCTCTATCTACAACATACATAAGGCCAGAACCTGTCTTAATTGCATCTGGATATCTTGCTGCGATTTCCTTGATGATTCTTTCCTTAGCTTCTGCTTCTGCCTTCTTTGCTCTCTCAACTACAGTATCAACAAGAGTTGCAAATGCCTCACCTGATGTATCAAAAGCCTCAGCCTTTTCACCCTTTCTTACAATTTCAACTTTGTTGATCTTATCACCCTGTGCAATTGAGTTAACAACATCCATTCCTTCAACAACATGGCCGAAAACAGAATGCTTTCCATCAAGCCATGGACATGGAACATGTGTAATAAAGAACTGTGAACCATTAGTTCCAGGACCAGCATTTGCCATTGAAAGAATTCCAGGGCCCACATGCTTAAGAGAAGGATCGAATTCATCTGGGAACTTATAGCCAGGACCACCTGTACCATTGCCCTTAGGGCATCCACCCTGAATCATAAAGTCCTTGATAACTCTGTGGAACTTGAGACCATCATAGAATGGCTTGCCCTTTTCCTGATTGAGTTCGCCTGTTGCAAGGCCAATGAAGTTACAAACTGTCATTGGTGTCTTTTCATATTCAAGAGCAAGAACAATCTCACCCTTAGATGTGTTCATTACAGCATAAATGCCATCTTCAAGCTTGTTAATATCCATTTTATTTCCTTATATAATAACAAATTATTCTTCGAATAAATATCCACCGTTGCTCAGAAGAGAATAGAGTCTCTCTAAATCCTTCTGGCTTCTATACTTAATCTGGAGCTTACCTTTTCTTAGATTGCCCTTGATTTCGCATCTTGCACCAACGGCTGATACAAATTTCTGTTCACAAAGAAGAATATCCTCATCCTTCTTTACTGTTTTCTTTTTAGCAATGAGCTTCTGTCCCTTATTGTAGGCATCAGCCAAGCTTTCTGCTTCTCTTACAGAGACACCCTCATTGAGAATCTTCTCTCTAAGAAGAACTCTATCTGAAGGATTAACAAGAGATAATATAGCTCTTGCATGTCCTGCACTCATTGCACCTGAAATTACATCGTCTTTAATTTCATCTGAAAGAACCAAAAGTCTCAAAGAGTTTGCAATGCTAGATCTAGATTTACCAACCTTCTTTGCAACCTCCTCCTGAGTATAGCCAGACTTCTTAATCAGATAGTCATAAGCAGCCGCTTCTTCAATCGCATTGAGATCTTCACGCTGAATATTCTCAATCAAAGATGCTTCAATTCTTCGCACTTCTGGCATCTTGCTTATGATTACAGGAACTTTATCAAGACCTGCAAGCTTTGCAGCTCTATATCTTCTCTCACCTGCAATAATCGAATACTGTCCAGGAACAATTTCCTCTACAGTAAGTGGCTGCAGAATACCTTGGTTCTTAATGGACTCTGCAAGACCTTCCAATGCTTCATCATCAAAGGATTTTCTAGGCTGATTGGGGTTTGCAGATATACTTGAGATATTTGCAAATACAACCTCCATCTTGTCTTTTTTGTTAGCCTCGTTAATTGTCTTTGTGATTACGCTTTCTACCTGAGCATCATAATCAAAGCCTTCAAGAAGGGAGCTCATCCCCTTGCCAAGGCCTCTCTTCTTTTCACTAGACACGGTCTACCACCTCTTTTGCCAATGCGGCAAAGGCTTTTGTACCCTGATTGCTGCGATCATAATAGTTAATAGGAAGTCCATGAGAAGGAGCTTCTGCAAGTCTTACAGAACGTGGAATGATTGTTTTAAATACCAAATCAGGGAAGAATTCAGAAATATCCTCAACTACCTCCTGATTGAGTCTTGCTCTCTTGGAATACATGGTAAAAAGAATTCCAAGGATAGAAATATCAGGATTTAGTTTCTTTTTTACATTAGTAACAGTTCTCATGATGAGATTAAGGCCTTCCATTGCCAAATACTCACACTGAAGAGGAATTATTACTTTGTTGCACCATACTAATGCATTCATCGTCTCAAGACCGAGTGATGGAGGACAATCGAGAAGAATGTAATCAAAATCATTTTCGATAGAGCTTAAAGCATTCTTAAGGAAGTACTCTCTGTTCTCTTCGTCAACAAGCTCAACCCCTAAGCCTGCCAAATCGAGGGAACCAGCTATAAGATATAGATTCTTTACAATTGTTGGCTGAATAGCATCTTCTGTCTTAATTTGGCCAGTTATTACCTGGTAAATATTGTTCTTTCTGCTATTGCCAGAAACAGCTCCTGTAAGATTACACTGTGCATCGAAATCAATCAAAAGCACGCGATATCCAAGATCCGCCAATGATGAACCTAAATTTACAGCTGCAGTAGTTTTACCAACTCCGCCTTTCTGATTATAGAATATAATTTTCTGTGCAATCATAATTAAAATATAGCTTATATTTTCTCTTCTTGTCAGTATAAAGATACAAATAGAACCAGTATTTTATACGTTATTTTTAGCTATGTTTAACGTGAAACATTACGTATTAACAGTCATTAAAATAGTCATATGACAAGGTTGACCCTATTATTTCATTAGTATATCTTTATATTTGTTCAGGAGATTTAACCATGGAAACTAAGATTATGGAAGCTATAAATGCAATTCGCCCTGCACTTCAGAATGATGGCGGAGATATCGAATTTATTGGTCTTGAAGGCAAGATCGTCCACGTTAAGCTTGTAGGAGCATGCGCAGGCTGCCCAATGAGCCAGATTACTCTTAACAACGGCGTACAGAGATACCTCAGAGAGACTATCGACAAAGAACTCGTTGTAGTAAACGACGACCAGCTCCCAATGTAATATTGGTATAGATGAAAAGAGCCCAGCTACTTCAGCTGGGTCTTTTTTTACTGCATAAATCTATGAAGTACAAATACTATAAGTAGAACAACGTAATGGAGCACCTGATCCCAACAATATGATATTTTCTTTTTTGTCGCCTTCAAATAATCGATTACCACATGGGTTATGAATATCAAAAAAATATAAGGACAAGAAATCATATAGAATGGCAAGCAGTATAGAAAACAGTGCACAAAGAGGTGGTAAATATTTTTCCCCTTTGTTTCAGCAATGTATGCACTTTGCAAAACATAATCACCAACAAGGTGACAAAATATCAGCTTAAACAAAAACTCCATATCTAGATTGTATATTAAGCACACTTAAATAAAAACTACAGTTTCACGTGAAACATATTTTTGTTATCTAAGAATTTTCCAAGCTACATTTAACACAAAGATATTTAAGACAAGCCAGAATAGATTTCACCTCCAATTCACCTTCTAGAATAGAGAGTTTTGATTTTTATTTTGAACCGTATGTTAAGAAGCCAAAACCCTTAAATAAACGCGTAGAATGCAGGTTTTTTCTATATATTACTATTAATAGAAACAGTTTTAGTCAGAACATTTTTACTTTTCTATACTATTTAATAGGGTATTTATTTTATACTTTTTTGTAATTTTTTATATTGTTATGAATTAAAAAAACCTACCGAAATTGCTCTCGGTAGGCTGTTTTTTCACTTTATTGCTTAGTTTTCAGATGGTGTTGCGCTATCTTCCTCTGGAATTGCCTCGGTTTCACCTTCAGAAGGCTCTTCCTGGTATTCGGTAATAGCCATTACATTGATCTTATCGTCCTTTTTCTTAAACTTAGCTACGATAACACCCTTAGCTGTCTTACCAAGTAAGGAAATACCGTTTACATGAACTCTTATGATCTGGCCCTTAAGTGTCATGAAGATTACATCATTGCTTTCATCTACAGAAAGTGCATTTACAAGACCATCGCCATCAACAAGAGAATAGATCCTCTGACCCATTGTACCTCTACCATGAGCATTGAAGTCATCGAAGCTTACTCTCTTACCCTTACCACCTTCTGTGATCATGAGAATAGACTTGCCTTCTTCTACCTTTACAAGACCTGCTACAGTATCATCACCAATAAGCTTAATACCTCTTACACCATGAGTAGCTCTACCCATTGTTCTGATTTCAGATACTGGTGTTCTAAGGCCCTTTCCACCTCTAGTGATAAACATGACATCATCTTCTTCCTTAACAAATGTTGAATAAGCAAGTTCATCACCTTCATCAAGGATAATAGCCTTAACGCCTCTTGTCTTAGCATTAATGAAGTCCATAAGCTTAACTCTCTTTGTTACACCGTTCTTTGTGATCATTAAGAGATACATATTTTCTTCGAAGTTGCTGAATGTAATGATTGATGTAGCCTTTTCACCATTCTCAAACTGTAGGAAGTTCTTAAGAGATGTTCCCTTAGATGTCTTTGCACTCTCAGGAATCTCAAATGCCTTAGCATAATAAGCCTTACCAAAGTTAGATACAAAGAACATGATATCGTGAGAGTTACATGTGATAAGATGATCTACGAAATCTCCATCTACAAGCTTAGCACCGATAGTACCCTTGCCACCTCTGTTCTGAGCCTTATACTCTTCAGCTGCAAGTCTCTTTGCAAAGCCCTTTGATGTAATATTGATTACAACCTCTTCCTTCTTAATGAAGTCTTCTGGATTTGAGTCATCAAGTTCTCTTTCGATAATCTGAGTTCTTCTCTCATCTCCATATACCTCACCAAGCTCAATGATTTCCTTCTTAACAACCTGAAGAACATTTGCTCTATCAGAGAGAATGAAGTTATATTCCTTGATTCTATTCTCAATTTCTTCAAGCTCAGCAAGAATCTTGCCTGTTTCAAGATGTGAAAGTCTACCAAGTCTCATCTTGATGATTGCATCTGACTGGAGATTATCAAGACCAAATGCCTTCTCAAGCTCAAGTGCTGCAGTAGCTTCATCTGGAGATTCCTTGATGATTCTAACTACTTCATCAATGTTATCAAGACCAATCTTGAGACCCAAGAGAACATGTTCTCTTTCCTTAGCCTTTCTAAGATCATATCTTGTTCTTCTTTCAATGACATTCTCTCTATGGTCAATATAAACCTGGAGCATATCCTTGAGGTTGAAGAGCTTTGGCTTGCCCTGATAAAGAGCAAGGTTATATACATTGAAGTTAGACTGAAGAGCTGTTCTCTGGAAAAGCATATTGAGAACAATATTTGGAACTGAACCCTGCTTGAGATAAACAGCTACTCTGAGACCGCTTCTTCCAGAAAGGTCCTTAACCTGAGCAATGCCAGGAATAACGCCATCCTTTCTGTACTCATCAATCTTCTTTACAAGTTCTGCCTTATTGACCTGATATGGAAGCTCTGTGAAATAGATTGCATCATGAGTCTTATTCATATCGTCCTTGGATTTTGGATCAGCATCAATAATCTCATACTTGGATCTAATCACAATCTTTCCCCTACCTGTTGTGAAGGCATCCATGATTCCCTTCTTACCGCAAATGATACCAGCTGAAGGAAAGTCAGGACCCTTAACAATGTCCATAAGTTCGAGAATTGTCATTTCTGGATTGTCAATCAAAGCACAGACGCCATTGATAACCTCTGTAAGGTTATGTGGTGCCATGTTTGTTGCCATACCAACAGCAATACCAGAAGAACCATTGCAAACCATAAATGGGAAGGCTGCTGGAAGTACTACAGGCTCCTTGAGAGACTCATCGTAGTTTCCCATCCAATCAACGGTATCCTTTCCAATATCTGCCATCATTTCCTCACCGATCTTAGCCATTCTGGCCTCGGTATATCTCATAGCAGCTGGTGGGTCACCATCAATTGATCCAAAGTTTCCCTGTGGGAAGATAACTGGATATCTCAGTGAGAAATCCTGTCCAAGTCTTACAAGGGCATCATAAACAGATGCGTCTCCATGTGGATGGTACTTACCGAGAACATCACCAACAATTCTCGCACACTTCTTGTTTGCGGTATTGTAGCGAATACCCATATCCCACATACCATAGAGGATTCTTCTATGTACTGGCTTAAGACCATCTCTAGCATCAGGAAGAGCACGGCTGATGATAACTGACATCGCATATTCGATGTAGCTCTTCTTCATCTGCTCAGAGAGATCGTACTTTATAATTGCACCAGGATGTGTTTCTACTACCTCTGGTTCTGTAACTTCTTTCTTGATTTCGTCGTCCATCTAAAGCTCCTTAGAAATCGAGGTTAGTAGCGAACTGTGCGTTCTGCTCGATGAATTCTCTTCTTGGTTCTACTTCTTCACCCATAAGCATTGAGAATACTCTATCTGCTTCTTCAGCATCAGAGAGATGAACCTGTCCAAGCATTCTTGTCTCAGGATTCATTGTTGTCTCCCAAAGCTGATCTGGGTTCATCTCACCAAGACCCTTATAGCGCTGCACAGATACCTTCTGAGGGTCACCTGTAAGCTGAACAGCCTCTTCAAACTTCTCAGCTCTCTCATCTTCTGTGTAAGCATAGATTGGCTCAGAAATTCTTGGACCTGAGAACTTGTATAGAGGAGGCATAGCAAAGTAGACATAGCCTGCTTCGATAATTGGTCTCATATAACGATAGAAGAATGTCAGAAGAAGTGTTCTGATGTGAGAACCGTCAACGTCAGCATCGGCCATAATGATGATCTTATGGTATCTTACCTTCTCAATATCGAAAGTTTTCTCACCCTTCTTATCATCTTCTTCATCATCCTGATCCAATGAGCCCTGATTATATCTTGTAATGCCTGCTCCGATTGTCTGGATAACTGGCTCAAGCTTATCGTTGTTAAGAACCTTTGCTTCCTGAGCCTTCTCAACATTGAGCATCTTACCCCAGAGTGGAAGAATAGCCTGGAATTCTCTATCTCTGCCTGATTTAGCAGAACCACCTGCAGAGTCACCCTCGACTATGAATACTTCGCATTCAGCTGGGTTCTTCTTTGCACAGTCAGCAAGCTTTCCAGGAAGACCACCGCCTTCAGACTTCTTTCTGATATTTTCCCTTGCTTTTCTTGCAGCAACTCTTCCGAGAGCAGCGCTTGTAACCTTATCGAGAAGCTTATCGATTGCTTCTGGGAATTCATCAAAGAAGTTTGAGAGGTGCTCGTAAACAAGAGAATCAACAATACCCTTAACGTTTGAGTTTCCAAGCTTCATCTTTGTCTGGCCCTCAAACTGTGGGTTAGGAATCTTTACAGAAACGATTGCTGTAAGACCTTCTGCTATATCTGATGACTCAAGGCTCTCTGAGTACTTCTTCATGTACTTAACGCTCTTCTTGAGCTGGTTGTTGAGACATCTAGAAAGAGCTGTCTTAAAGCCAGAATAATGAGTTCCACCCTCACGAGTATTGATGTTGTTTACGAATGTATAGATCTTTTCGTCATACTTATCGTTGTACTGAAGAGCAATCTCTACAGCAACATCATCTTTTTTGTTCTCGAAAGAAATTGGCTCAAAGAGTGTAGTCTTATATTCGTTGAGGTACTTAACGAATGAGCTGAGTCCACCTTCTGCATGGAATTTCTCAGATCTCTCCTCGTCACCTCTCTGGTCTATAACTGTGATTACAATACCCTTGTTGAGGAATGAAAGCTCTCTGAATCTTGAAACAAGTGTCTCATAGCTGAAAGAGTTATTTTCCATGATGGAGAAGTCAGCTGTGAATTTACTGTTGTTCCAGTGCTGTTTGCTTCACCGATAACCTCAACCTCTGTCTGAGGTACACCCTTGCTGTATATCTGTCTATGAACCTTTCCATCTCTCTTGACAGTTACTTCCATCCAATCTGAGAGAGCATTAACACAAGATACGCCAACACCATGGAGACCGCCAGATACCTTGTAGGCATTGTGGTCAAACTTTCCACCTGCATGAAGCTGTGTCAAAACAACCTCTAGAGCGCTCTTTCCTTCATCAGGGTGAATATCTACCGGAATACCTCTTCCGTCGTCTTCAACGGAACAGATTTCGCCAATAGGCCCATTTTCCAATACAATCCTGATGTTGCTGCAATAGCCTGCCATTGCTTCGTCGATGGAGTTGTCTACAACCTCATAAACGAGATGATGGAGACCATCTATACCTGTGGAGCCAATGTACATGCCAGGTCTCATTCTTACAGCTTCAAGACCCTTCAGGACAGTAATTCCACTAGAATCATACTTTTCACCGTTTACGTTTTCAGCAACTTCTGTGCTTTCCCCATTTCCAGTGATGTTCAGATTTTCTTTTTCCATTATCAACCTTTTTGTTTTTAAAATTGCAGGTCGAAACTAAAATATATTTAGATTCATCTCTACTATGTAATAGTATATATATTTAGTAAGCTCTTTTCAAGCATTCATTGAATAGGCAAATCTTTTTTAAATATTTACAATATAAAAACTTATATTATTTTAAAAATCTTTTGGCAAATAAAGGATTTTTCTCTTCTTGATTTACCTTCGTTCGAGGGTTACCATAGTTTCACAATATGGAAAAGTTTAATGAAATTTGGCAGGAAACTGCCGATCAGCTAAAAGAAACGCTGCCAGAAACAGTTACATCTTTCGTACAGAATCTCAAGCTCAAGAGTGTTGAGGGGAA
>JAGBWX010000035.1 GCA_017629575.1 Spirochaetales bacterium
CTTCTACAACAGGCTCCTCTTCAACTTCAGCAATTGGTTCTTCCTCTACTACATTCTCTTCTGGTTCTGGTATGACTACAGGTTCTTCTTCAAAGACTATTTCAATTGGAACAGTGTCTTCGAGAATAATGTTAAGAACTGGCTTTACAGCAGTAACAGAAGTCTCTTCTACCTCAGGAACAGTCTCTAATGCAGCAACTTCAGGAATTTGCTCAGCAACTGGTGCAGGAGCAATGATTGAAACAGCATCATTGATTGCCTTCTCTGCATCAACAACATTTTCTTCTGTTGGTGACATAATCAAGAAAACAACGATTCCTACTAAAGTGATCAATACGCCAAGAAAAGCAACAAGGCCAGTCTTTCTGCCCTGTCTGTGACTTCTCTCATACCTTGTTGGCATATCATCATAATTATTTCTGCTCATTCTCGACAAACCCCTGCCATGCCTTTATTATATTTTCATATGGGAAGAAATGGCAATAAGAGTATTGGAAAGCTTAACCTTATTGCAGCCATTCTATTGATTGCTATAGTGGCTGCAAGACTGCTTTTCGTACAATTTTCTGATTCTATTACACATAAGCACTATTCTGACCCTGTTATCTCATCAAGCCTTATCAGGGGTACAATTTACGATAGAAATGGAAACATACTTGCCATACAGGCTCCAGACTATGGCTTTAGACTCAATTTAATAGATGCTGCACCATCTTTCGTTGCTTCTGTAATATCGCCACACACAGCAAGTTCTGCGCTACAAGTGACAAACGGAATTGTACTAGGAGAAACATTCTTCACTCTCAAGGAAGTTCCTGATTCAACAAAAATCGCTTACCTTGAAAGACTTCTTGTCAATTTTGCCCTTGATGATCAAATTACAATAGAAAGAATTGAAGAAAGAAAGTATCCATCAGGAAGATATACTGAAGATATCGTCGGTAAAGTAGACCATTATATGGAAGGAATAAGCGGCATTGAGAAACTATTGAATAATAGTCTCAAGGCAACACCTAAGATTGGACTATCACACATACAGGGATCCAATGCTGTTCTTACAATTGATCAATCTCTTCAGTTTGCCATCAACTCAATTGGACTGTTGGGTAAAGATGGTATTGAAGCAGCCATTATGAATAAGAATGGAGAACTTCTCGCATTCTCTGGTGTAGTTACTGATGAAATCCTCAACAATGCTGTTATATCAACATCATCAGCAGATAGCTATCTATCATTCAATCCAACATTCCCTAATGAAAGTTTTCAGAATGAATCTAAAGCAATTGGCACTGATAGCACTTACTATATTTGGGCAAAATCAGAGAATGATATGGAGAAAGAATTAATCCTCCAGTTGCTGGAGGATATTCTGGTTCAGCAGGGCAGAATTTAAATGCCCTTTGAAATCTGGCTTTTGGATGTCTTAATATCGAGTCCAAAGCCCTTTAAATGATCAAGGATTACGCTTGTTGATGCCTTCTCCAAGTCCTCTGGAACTTTCTGTCCATCTGTAAAGAACAAGAGCTGAAGTCCAGTTCTATCTGCAAAGGAAAGAACATTTCCAATTGTCTCCGTCTCATCAAGCTTTGTTGCAACCAATGCAGTTGGATTGTATTGGCTATATCTGAGATAGTGTTCAACTAAATCTTCCTCTTTCATTGAAGGAGAAACAGTGAATACATAAGTAGTTCTACTCTGATCAAGGAGAGCTGTAAGGCCCTTAAGTCTGAGATTAAGCTCAATATCCTTATGGCTGATTCCCATGGTGTCTACAAGAACAAGATCGAACCATGCATACTTTTCCATTGAGATTAGAAGCTCATCTTCAGCCTTTGCAAGATCAACAGGGATTGAAAGAGCTTCTCCAAAAGCTTTGATCTGCTCATATGCACCAATTCTATAGCTGTCGAGAGTTATGATAGCTACCCTCTTTCCCTGAGATGCATATAGATGAGCAACCTTTGCAAGTGTGGTTGTCTTTCCTGTGCCTGTAGGTCCGATAAATACCATGTAGTGGTTAGGATGGGCTTGTGTCTTATAGTCAATCTTTGTCTCTTTGACAATTCTTTCAGAGAGAATTGAACCAACTTCATCCTTTCTGGCAGCAAAGCCTGAAAGGAGCTTTTCTCTAAATGGTCCTGAGATATGGTTTTTATCAAGAAGCCTTGTAGCTTCTTCATAGCCCTCAGACCTTCTTCTATGAACATCGGAATCAAGTCTTTCTTCGACTGTCAAAGTACCAGGGTCTGGTGTTCTTGCCTCTTTTTCAAAG
>JAGBWX010000036.1 GCA_017629575.1 Spirochaetales bacterium
ATCATGGTACCGGAAAGATATTTGGAATATCTCAACGAGCAACTCAGTCTGATCTAATATCGGTAAAGAAACTATCTTTAATTTATCTATGGTTGCAACCTTACTACAATTTCATTCTCGCCATCCTTGAGCTCGATGCAATCGAAAGTCTGTTCAACAGCCTGGCTGAAAGCTATTGTAATAGGCATTGTTTCAACAATTTCATACTTTATTGTATCTACTTCAATGCTACCTACTGAATACAAACCTACTGGAACGACAACTTTATTTGCATCAATAAAAAGGAACATATCCTCAAGGCTATATCCCTCAAGCTCGTTTCCCATGATATATAGGAACAAGCAGTTTGCTTTTTTTAGATAATCGTTGGATTCTTCGATTCTAAAAGACACACTTGCGGCCTTTAGGACTTCATATTCTAAATCCACGACTTCCACATAAGATGTATCATCATCTTTAATCTCTTCAAATTCTATTTTTTGATTGACTTTATAAAATGCATTCTTTGGCGTTCCATCAGAAGAAACTGCTGTAATTGCATAAATTTCCTTTACATTGACAGTTCCCTGTGCATCCATCATATTCTCTGTTTCTGCATATAGCATCTCATTGCCAACAACACTCGTGTGTCCAACATTCATTTTTATAGGAGAACCACAAAGAGTGCTAGCAACAATGTGTATTTTTCATACATACTCCTTAGTTTATGTATGAATTGTATAACAAAGCATCACCAAAAGCAAATATATCTACTAGGTTTGTATTTTTATAAGATTAATAAGAATACTAAAAGAACAATAGTTGCAGCAGTAAACCAGCAAGAATTTTACATACACATGACTATCGCTATAAAACAGCAGAAAAAGGACGCATCAAGAAGGCAATTTATCATCCATTTCTATTGAGATAATTACTTTTAATCAGTATAAATAGAGACGGTAAATAATATGGCAATCTACTTTGACAATGCAGCAACAACAGTCCTAAGCCAGAGGGCAAGGAATGTTTACATAAATACAGCAGCAAACTTTGCAGGAAACCCATCTTCTGTACATAGAGAGGGGCATAAAGCAAAGGAGGAGCTCGATAGAAACAGAGATAAAATCGCAGCTCTACTTGGTGTAAAAAGCACATCCCTCATCTTCACATCTGGTGCGACAGAATCCATTACAGCTTTCTTCTCTTCCCTCTTGTGGCAAGAACCTGGCGAAATTCTTGTATCAAGAATCGAGCATGAGGCTGTATCTTCACAGATGGCCATCCTCAAAAGATTTGGATGGGAAGTTAAGACTCTAAAAGCAAAGGGTGGCTTTGTCTCTGTTGATGAGCTAAAGGAAAAGCTATCACCAAAGACTAAGGTTGTAGCTGTAATGGCTGTGAACAATGTTACTGGTGCAATTCAAGATATCAAGGGTCTGGTAACTGCAGTAAGAGAGTTCGAGAAGGAAAATAGAAAGAAGATTCTCTTCTTCTCTGACTCTGTTCAAGCTCTTGGAAAGACAGGACTTGACCTCTCTGATTCTGATGTAGATGGTGCATCCTTCTCTTCCCACAAAATCAATGGCCCAAGGGGCGTTGGAATGCTCTATCTCAAGAATCCAAATGCCTTTAGAAGCTATGCTCCTGCAGGTGGCCAGGAATCTGGCAGACGCGGTGGAACAGAGAATCTGCCAGGAATAGCAGCCTTTGCTGAGGCTCTTTCAGAGTGGTATGAGAACAGAGTAGAAAAGGAAGATGCTATAAGGAAAATCAACAACAACCTCAGAGAAGAGCTATCTAAGCTCAAGCTGACAATCCTTTCTCCAGAAAACTCAACTCCATATATTCTATCTCTTTCAGCAACTCTTCCTTCTGAAGTATTTGCAAGAGTTCTGATGGATAAGGGATTTTGCGTATCATCAGGCTCTGCATGCTCTAACAATGCAAAGGGCAAGGCAGAATCAATCTATGAGGCAATGGGTGTAAGACACGACCTTGCTGCAAAGGCAATAAGAATATCATTTGACAATAACAGCACAGAGGAAGAAGCAGAACTTCTTCTAAAGGCATTTCAGGAAATTATAAATGGCTAAGAAACTATATCTGGTAAAAGAAGGAGAAATCTCCTTAAAGGGTGGCAATAGAAGCCACTTCGAAAAGAAACTAAGAAACAACTTAAAGCATAAGATCAGACCATATGGCTCAGTTATTGAAAAGCAGAAGGGAAGAATCTTCGCATATATCGATGAAGAGTGTCCTGATGAAAGAATCGAGAAGGCTCTCTCAACAACATTCGGCATTACAGGCTTTGCAAGAGCATATTGCGTAGAGAAGGATATCGATATTATTCTTTCAAAGGCAAGGGAAATCCTCCCTTCTTCAACTTTTGGCAAGAAAGGCACATTCAAGGTAAAGGTTGTTAGAGAGGATAAGAAATTCTTCCTCAACTCACACGAAGTTGCCATCAGGCTTGCTGAAGTTGTACATGAAATCTTTCCAGATTTGACTGTAAATCTTGATGAGCCTGACTATGTACTGACATGCGAAATCAGAAGCGAAGTATATCTCTACACATCCTCAATGCGTGGAGCTGGCGGTCTTCCTGCTGGCACAGCTGGCCATGGCATGCTCCTTCTCTCAGGCGGTATCGATAGCCCAGTTGCAGCATTTATGATGGCAAAGAGAGGTATGAAGCTTGACTGCATCTACTACCATGCATACCCATATACATCAGAACTTGCTCTTGAAAAGGTTAAGACTCTTGCTAGTTTAGTGGCTCCATACCTACAGGGAACAAAGCTCTATGTTGTTCCATTTACAGAAGGTCAGGAACACATCAGAGACAATGGATATGAAGAAGAAGCAACATTGATGTTCAGAGCAGCAATGATGCAGACATCAACAAAGATTGCAAAGAATGACGAGGCAACAGCTCTCGTAACTGGTGAGGCACTCTCACAGGTAGCATCCCAGACTCTCGATGCAATGAACTTCACAGATTCCATGACAGACCTTGTTGTCCTCAGACCTCTTGTAGGACTTGATAAAGAAGAAATCGTAAATACAGCTAAGAAGATTGGAACCTACGAAACATCAATCCTCCCATATGAGGACTGCTGTGTTGTATTCTCACCAAAGCATCCAATCACAAAGCCACATAAGGAAGTTGCAAGAAAGCACTTTGAAGCACTTAATATGGATGCAATCATCGACGAGGCTGTAAAGAACACTGTCGTATATGAATTCGATGCAATGGGAAATGAGATAACAAAATGAGTAAAATAGGAGCTTTTTTCAAGAAAGAAGCAATGTTTACGATTGCACTTGCAGCAGCTCTGCTGTCAATGCTAATCACACCGCCAACTGGTGAGATGGTTGTAAATCTCAATTGGTCCACTCTTGTCGTACTCTTTATGCTCTTTACTGTGCTAGAAGGGATGAAGAGGGAGAACCTTTTGCAGCCGATTGTAAATATCGTTTCATCAATTAGAGGCACATTCGCCCTAAGCATGACTTTGATCATAATAGTTTTCATTCTTTCAATGTTCATCACAAACGATGTTGCCCTTCTCACCTTTGTTCCAATAACTATATTGATTCTCAAGACAGCACAAAAGGAGAAATTTCTTATTCCTGTTGTTGTTCTTGAAACAATAGCTGCAAATCTTGGTTCCATGGGTACCCCATTTGGCAATCCTCAGAACCTTTTTCTTTACCAGAAGATGGGTACAAGCTTTGGAGAGTTTACTCTATTCATGCTTCCACTGGTCTTGATCTCTTTAGTTCTTCTTGTTGGTGCAACACTCTTCCTATTCAAGGGAAAGATGAAAGACGAAATCATACTAAGACCAGATTGCGGTTCAAATATTGGCGACAAGTCAATGAGAATGTTCTACCTCTGTCTTTTCATTGTCGTACTGATGACAATTCTGGGAGCATTCCCTGTTCCAAGCATTTTCATCATGTTTGTTGCAATGCTTTTATGTTTTGACAGAAAGATCTTTAAGATTGTAGACTGGCCACTTTTGGGAACATTCCTCTGCTTTTTCATATTCTCATCATCAATTTCAGGAAACGAAAAGATTGCCAACATGCTTTCAAAGGTGGTGGCAGGAAATGAATATGCAGCAGGCCTCCTTTTGTCACAGGTAATATCCAATGTGCCTGCAGCAATCCTTCTTGAACCATTTGCGGAGGGATATAAAGGGCTTCTCTACGGAGTTGATGTCGGAGGACTGGGAACAATCGTCGCATCTCTTGCATCTTTAATTAGCTTTAGATGCTACACAAAAGAATATCCAAAGAAGAAAGGTGAATTCATGAAAATATTCACAATCTATAATCTAGCGTTTCTTGTGGCATTAGGAGCCATTACACTCCTCTTTCTTTAAGGTTATTGACACTAACTCATTGTGTGTAAAGAAAATCAAAATATCACAAATGTGGTAGATTTAAACTTTTTTATTTACATAATCGCTATCTTATGATAAAAATAAGTTAGCTTTGATTTTCAGTAATGACTGACCTTCATCGAAGTAAGCCGTTATACACAATATAGGAGACCTACGGGTCTCCATTTTTTTGCATCAACAGTTTATTTTGCTATTGCAAATCTATTTATCAAGAATCATTTTCCTTCCTTTTTTTCAAAACCGCGATATTATATTCAACTCTCTTCTTTCTGAGTGGATACCAGAAGAGAAGTATTGCAGCTAGAAGAATAAAGCCCAACGCAGGAACAAGTGTTGAAATGTTATATATTCCTTCTAATACATTTGGCTGAAAAGCAGTACTAGCAGAATACCCAATCATTGAAAGCAATAGGCCAGTACTTCCAGCAGCTCCAGCCTGTCCCAGCTTTCTTGCAAATGAATATAAGGCATATACGCTTCCATCCTCTCTAATACCATGCTTTACCTCTGAGTCATCAATTACATCTGTAATAAGTGCCCAAGAAACCATTGAGAACATTCCTAAGCCAATCCACTCCACAGTCTGCAAAGCTATATAAATCCATACATTAGCTGGTCTAAGCACAAATAGAATCAAACAGATAATGCCAGAAAGAAAAGAGGAGACTGATGCTATCTCTGCTTTTCCAAATTTATTTGCTAGTGGTTTTGCAAATAAACCTGCAGAAAGCATTGCAGCTACCATCAAAAGCGTAGCAACAGTCTGTGCACCAATGTTCTTATAGTAGTTCGGGAATATGTAATTTGCCATTGCTTGCATCGTGAGCTGTGAAAGAAGCATAACAACAGATGCAGCTATTATTGAAATGAGGGCTCTATTTCCAACAGCACGCTTAAGCATTTTCAAGACGTTGTCGCTTTTTATATCTCTTGCACTATCTTCTGGCTTTACGCGTTCTCTGACAAGGTAATAGCAAAGCATATAGCACACTACTGCAAGGATTGAACATATTAGTGCAATAAAAGTAAATCGATTGCCATTCATGACAGCCCCAATGCCTTCTATATTGTCATAGGCAACCAAAGGCACCAGAGCGCCAATTACTGCACCAGCAAACACAGCTCCCATCGATCTATAAGTCGATAGGGATTGTCTATCTGATGGCTCTGGTGAAATAAGAGAGGCCATAGAGCCATATGGAATGTTTATGGCTGTGTAGAAGATTGACCCCCATAATATATATGTAAGGGCAAGATATACAACCTTGAATGCCATAGGTGTATTCCTTAATGCACTCTGATAAATAAGAAATGATGACAAAGCGACGGGAATGGCCATCCTCAATATCCAAGGCTTGAACTTTCCATTTTGTGTTATTCGAGATCTATCAGCAATTCGTCCCATAGTAACATCGGTAAAGGCATCAACAAACCTTGCTATCATGATTATTACTCCGACAATAGCAGCGCTCACTCCCATTACATCTGTATAGAATTTCATAAGAAAGCTCGATGATAAAATGAATGTAAAATCATTTCCGAAATCACCAAACAGATAACCAAGCTTATCTCTCAAACCAAAAGGCCTAACACTACTCTCTTTAGCCATTTCAATCTCCAAATACACTAATAATAAGGAGAGCTGACATAAGGTAAGCGTCCATTTCATTAATTCATGAATATTTAAAATCTTATGGATAATAAAAAATGCACCCCAAAAGGTGCATTCTTGAATACAATGAGGATTAAACGTGAAGATGCATCTTCTCTTCAATCTCTCTAAGGTTTTCATTACCGATTTTGTTAGCTTTTTCTGTTCCTGCCATGAGGATGTCTCTTACTACGTTCTTATGCTCCTCGTAGTAGTGGCGCTTCTCTCTGATTGGCTCAAGAATTGCATTCATCTTCTCTGCAAGCTTCTTCTTACATGCTACACAGCCCATTGTTGCTCCTGTGCATCCTGCGCAGATTTCAGGAACACCCTCTGGGTTGAATGCCTTGTGATACTGGTAAACAGTACATACATCTGGATTGCCTGGAATAGCAACCTTGATTCTGTTTGTATCTGTAACAGCATTTCTAACCTTCTCCCAAAGAACATCTGGACCATCTGAAAGATAGATAGCATTGCCCATGCTCTTGCCCATCTTAGCATTGCCATCGAGACCACAAAGTCTTGATACCTGAGAAAGCTTATATTCTGGCTCCTTGATTGATGTGCCATAGTGATCGTTGAACTTTCTAACAATCTTTCTAGCAAACTCAATGTGAGGAATCTGGTCCTCTCCAACTGGAACAAGATCAGCATTACAGAATGTTATGTCAGCTGCCTGAGATACTGGATAGCCCAAGAAGCCATATGTCATTTCTGTATAGCCATAGTTCTTAGCCTCAGTCTTGATTGTTGGGTTATGCTGGAGCTGGTTAACAGTTACAAGCATTGAATAATACATTGTAAGAACATGGATTGAAGGAACCATTGACTGCTGGAAGATAACAACCTTCTCTGGATCCAAGCCTACTGCAAGGTTATCCATTGTTACCTGATAAATGGAGTCATTGATCAGCTCAGGATTGTTGAAGTGAGTTGTGAGAGCCTGTACATCAGCAACGATGATGAACTCATCATAGTCGTTCTGGAGTTCTACTCTGCTCTTGAGTGAGCCAACATAGTGGCCCAGGTGCAAATGTCCTGTTGGTCTATCTCCTGTAAGAATTCTCTTTTTCATCTTATCTCCTTTATTATCAGATCATTGATCCTACTGCCTGAGTTACCAATGCCTGAGCTTTAGCTGCCATATCTCCCTGAAGTGCAAAATCGTTTATTGACACTGTGTTTCCCTCATATGCAAAGAAGGCAGCAAGATCCTTTACATTAAACTTTACGCCACTCTTTCTGAGTGAGACCAAAAGCTGGTTCCTCAGAATAGTGTTCATAGTCTTGGCACCACTCTCATCGTACATTATGAGCTTTCCATTCATGTAAAGCTGTCCATCGACGTCATCAATGAGGAAGTAGCATCTCTCGATCTTCTTGAGTGCTGTATCAGGAAGTTCGAAGCCAATGTCCAAAAGTGTTTCTGGAGTATTGAGGTACAAGCTTGCAGCAGCACCAACCATCTCACGAGCAATCTCGTCAGAAATAAGCTTTTCTCTGTTCTTGATTGTTCTCTCGTAGTGTTCCTTGTAGCTTGTATCAGAGAAGATCAGTATGCCTGACTTTGGTACAGCAGCCTGGATAGAGCCATTAGTATAATACTTGAGGCCATCTTTCTTCTCTTTCTCGAACTCCTTTGACCATGAGAGAGCTGTATTTGTTACGAGCTTTCCGAAGTTACCCTCGATAGCACCGTTTATTGCATAGCTCTCCATAGGAAGTGGATACACTTCTGTTGTCTCAGGAAGAAGGCCTACAGTAATTCTATCCGCACGATTTGCAATCTCATTATCTACAGGCAGGATGTTCAAAGAACTATCCTTGAGCTTATCCACATCTGCGGTGATAACAATCTCGCTGGAATCGCCCATAGCCTGGAAATAATACTCCTCCTTATAAGGTGTCTTGTGAACACAGGAGACGAAAAGAAGGCAAAGAGATAGAAAAAGTAGAGTCTTCTTCACAGTTTTAATTCCTTATTGTTCAGGGAGGCGAACCTCCCTGTCATCATGCCTTAACGACTGTTACAACTACCTTGCTGTCGTTAATGTCTGTTTCCTTTCCATCGTTAGCAGCAACTGAGAGAGAGTCTGCAAGTGTTTCGCTCTGAATGTACTGAGCAAAGCTCTCTACAGCCTTCTTGAATGTATCATCGCCATCAACTGTGAGGTAGATGTGGTCAGATACTGAGAAGTCCTTCTCCTTTCTCTCTGTCTGTACGAATCTGATGAGGTCTCTTGCGATACCCTCTAAGAGAAGTTCTTCTGTGATTTCTGTATCGAAGCCAACTGTCAAGCCGCCTTCATTGAGAACCTTAACATTCTCCTTCTCTGATCTCTGTACGATGAGGTCTGTCTCTGTAAGAGCAATCTCGCCAGCTGAGTAAGCTACTGTCTTTGCATTTCCATCAAGAATTGATGCGATGTCATCAGAAGAGAACTCCTGGATCATTGCTGCAACTTCCTTCATGTTCTTTCCGAGCTTAGAACCGAGAACCTTGAAGTTAGCCTTAGCTGAATATGATACGAGAGCGCTTTCATCACTCTGGATCAACACAGCCTTAACGTTGAGTTCTTCAGCGATGATATCCTTGTTGCTCTCAAGAATCTCTCTATCTTCGCTATTTCTGTCAACGATTACATAGCTCTTGAGAGGCTGTCTAACCTTGATTGATGAAGCAACTCTGAGTGCTCTACCCATCTCAATAGACTTAACAATGAGAGACATCTCCTTCTCGAGCTTTTCATCTCTATTTGCTGCATTGTATACAGGGTAATCACAGAGGTGTACTGACTCTGGCATATCCTCAGTTCTGAGGTTCTGGAAGATTTCCTCAGTAACGAAAGGAACGATTGGACATGCAATCTTTACGAATGTCATGAGAACCTTGTAAAGAGTGTCATATGCCTGCTTCTTGTCGCCGTCATTCTCACTTCTCCAGAATCTTCTTCTGCTTCTTCTGATGTACCAGTTGTTGAGGTCCTCAAGGAATGTGATCAGTGAAGATGCTGCAATCTGCATATCGTAGCCTTCGTATGCATCTGTCTCTATCTTGATAAGCTTCTCAAGGTCTGAAAGAATCCACTTATCGAGTGGGTTCACGAGATCTTCGTATGCAGTCTCTGATGGCTCGTAGCCGTCGATGTTTGCATATGTTACGAAGAATGAGTAAGCATTCCAAAGAGGAAGGAGGAGCTCCTTGATAACGTCCTTAACGATGTTATCGCTATACTTGAGGTCATCAGCCTTAACAAGTGATGAATTAAGAAGAGCAAAGCGCATTGCGTCTGCACCATAAGTCTCAACAACTACCATTGGGTCTGTGTAGTTTCTGAGAGACTTACTCATCTTCTTTCCATCTTCTGCAAGAACGATACCTGATACGATACAGTTCTGGAATGCAGGCTTTCCGAAGAGAGCTGCTGCAAGTACTGTAAGTGAGTAGAACCAACCTCTTGTCTGGTCGAGACCTTCGTTGATGAAGTCTGCTGGGAAGAGAGACTCGAAGAGTTCCTTGTTCTCGAATGGATAGTGCTGCTGAGCATATGGCATTGAGCCTGACTCGAACCAGCAGTCGAGAATATCTGGAACACGTCTCATTGTACCCTTACCATCTGGGCTTGGCCATGTGAGCTCGTCAACGAAGTGCTTGTGAAGGTCTTCAACTGGCATTCCACACTTTTCCTCAAGCTCTGCAGCGGAACCGATAACTTCGATGTAATCTGATCCATCGCACTTCCATACAGGAATTGGATTTCCCCAGAATCTATTTCTTGAGATAGCCCAGTCTCTTGCACCTTCAAGCCACTTGCCGAATCTGCCGTACTTGATATGGCCAGGAACCCAAGTGATCTGATCGTTGCACTTAAGCATTGTCTCCTTAACCTTCTGTACGTTTACGAACCAGCAAGACATTGCTCTGTAGATGAGAGGCATGCCAGTTCTGTAGCAGAATGGATATGAGTGGAGATAGTTTTCTCTCTTTACGAGCTTTCCATTTTCCTTGAGCCACTGGATAACAAGCTTATCAGCATCCTTAACAAAAAGGCCCTTGAAGTCTGTTACTTCTTCTGTGAAGCAGCACTCTGCGTCAACAGGACATACTACAGGAACATCTGGAAGCTGCTTCATTGTATTGTAGTCATCTTCACCAAAGCCTGATGCTGTATGAACAATACCACAACCATCTTCTGTTGTTACGTAATCTGCAGCGAGAACCTGGAAAGCACCAACCTTCTTGAGGTCAGCAAAATATGGGAAAAGTGGTTCATAGCCCTTGCCAACGAGGTCTGTACCCTTGAACTTTGCAACAATTTCGCAACCCTTGCAGTCCTTGTAGTACTTGCCAAGAAGATTCTCTGCAAGGTAGTAGAACTCACCAGACTCCTCATCTCTAACCTTAACGTAGTCAACCTCTGGGCCAACTGCGAGAGCAAGGTTTGAAGGAAGTGTCCAAGGTGTTGTTGTCCAAGCGAGGAAGTAAGTTGACTCTTCGCCATCAGCTGCAAATCTTACTGTTACAGCGGGATCTGTTACATCCTTGTATCCACCGAGGTTAACTTCCATGTTTGAGAGAGGGGAAGCAAGCTTTGGAGAATATGGGAGAACATTGTAGCCTTCATAGATGAGGCCCTTGTTATAAAGTTCCTTGAATGACCACCAAACAGACTCCATGTAGTTCTTGTCCATAGTTCTGTAGCCATTGTCGAAGTCAACCCATCTACCAGTTCTTGTGATAGCCTTCTTCCACTGCTCTGTATATCTCAAAACGATTGAGCGGCACTGCTCATTGAACTTTGCAACGCCATATTCAACAATCTTGGAGTGGCCTGATACGCCAATTGTCTTTTCCATTACGGATTCTACAGGAAGGCCATGGCAGTCCCAGCCAAATCTTCTTACAACTCTCTTGCCTTTCATTGACTGATAGCGAGGGATAGCATCCTTAATTGTACCAGGGAGCAAGTGACCAAAATGAGGCAATCCTGTTGCAAAAGGAGGGCCATCATAGAATACATATTCGTTATCAGCTGGTCTTGATTCAACAGACTTCTGATAAATATTTCTTTCCTCCCAGAAAGAGAGGATTCCTTCTTCCATCTTAGGGAATTCAACTTTGTTGTTTACAGGTTTGAACATTACGATTCTCCTAACTCCATCTATTCTAGATGAATAGAAAACTATCATCAAGTATTGATAATCAAAGTGGCACTTATTTACAGAAATAGTAATGTTATATCTTTGGCAAAAAATGATATTTCATATGTTTTTAAACACACAATTTGATTATTTGTCAGCATACCATCTTTTAATCTCTGTCCTTTTCCTATTTTTGCTTTTCTGCTAGATTAGCTGTATGAAGTATTCAGTGCCTCACAAGCTCAGAGAACTATCAGAAATATTTGAGAAGAACGGATTCTCCCTCTACTTGGTAGGTGGAGCTGTCCGTGATTATGTTCTCGGCCTTGATAACCATGACTATGACTTCACAACCGACGCAGAGCCATTGGAAGTCAAGAAGATGTTCAAGAAGACAATAGACACTGGAATAAAGCATGGAACAGTAACTGTACTCTTCAAGGGTGGAAGCTATGAGATCACAACCTTCAGGACAGAGGGTGAGTATCATGATGGAAGGCACCCAGAGAAGGTATCCTTTGTAAGGAATCTGGATGAGGATTTAAAGAGACGTGACTTCACAATCAATGCACTTGCCGCGGATTTGAGAACTGGGACAATAATTGACCAGCATGATGGTCTTGCAGATATCAAGAACGGCGTAGTTCGTGCAATTGGCATAGCAGAGGAAAGATTCACAGAAGATGCACTTAGAATGCTCAGAGCGTGTAGATTCTCCTCCAAGCTAGGCTTTGAGGTTGAAGAATCAACAAAGATGGCTATTTCAAAGCTTAAGGAAAACGTCAAGCTTGTATCATCAGAGAGAATCAAGGATGAGCTCTTTAGGTTAATCGATTCGCCCCACCCAAGAATGGGACTAGAGACAATGAGAGAAACTGGCTTGATGGATATCATCCTGCCAGAGCTTTCCGCTCTCTACAAACTTGAGCAGGGAGGCTTCCACAAAGAAGATGCCTACGAGCACTCCATACTCGCTCTAGAGAGAGCTAGGGATATGAAGTATCCAATTGAGGTTAAGGTTTCAGCCCTACTCCATGACATTGGAAAGAAGCAGACACGACGCGAAGGCGAAACAAGATATACATTCTATGGACACGAGGGCGTATCTGAGAGAATGACTCTCGGTATTCTTGAGCGACTCAAGGCTTCCAACAATGAAAAGAAGATAATTTTACGACTGATTAGGGAGCACATGTTCTCATATACTCCAGAATGGACAGATGGAGCTGTAAGAAGATTCATCAACAGAGTTGGCATCAATTCGCTTGATAGACTCTATATGCTCCGTGACTGTGACAATGCAGCAACAACTGGAGATAAGCCAGATAATTCGCATTTGGAAAAAGAACTCAGGACAAGAATAAATTCAGAATTAGAAAGAAATTCTGCTTTGACACTTAAGGATTTGAAGATTACTGGTGATGACCTTATGAAGCTTGGAATTGAAAAGGGACCTTCAATTGGGAAAATACTCAATCAGCTTCTTGAGATGGTTATCGACAATCCCGAATTAAACGAAAAAGAAAAACTCTCCAGCATCGCTAGAGAGCTATAAGCATTAATTTGAATCTGCCTTTTCAAGCCCGATGGCAATCAGGGCCATCTTTGCTGCTGCTTGTTCAGCGGATTTTTTGTTCTTGCCTTCTGCTGGGCCATAAGTCTTAGTACCCATAGTAACCGTCACAGAAAATACCTGATCATGGTCTGGGCCTACCTGACTTACAAGCTGGTATGTTGGGACCTTGCCCCTTCTCTTCTGATAGTACTCCTGAAGAACAGTCTTATAGTCCTTGTAGCTGACCTTGTTTTGGAGCACCTTCTCAACCTGCGCAGGAATGACTGAGAGAACAAAGCTCTTAGCTGCATCAAGTCCCTGATCGAGGTAGATTGCAGCAATTACAGCTTCCATGGCATCTGCTTGGATTGCCTTCTTCTTTGTTCCGCCCTGGCTAAACTCACCGTGACCGACAAGAAGATATTTTTCAAAATGAAGAGAGTTTGCAACCTCTGAAAGAGACTGCTCTGAAACTACTACGCTCTTTATTTTGGAAAATTCTCCTTCATGGAATTTGCCGAAGGAGGAGAAAAGATACTCTGCTGTAATCATTCCAAGAACTGAGTCGCCCAAAAACTCAAGCCTTTCATTATTATCCACAGCTCCCTTATGCTCGTTGGCATAGGATGTATGGGTGAAGGCAAGATTGAGCAATCTCAAATCATCGAACCTAAGATTGTTGTCTTGAGTAAATGAAAGAAGCTCCCTCTCGCGCTCTCTGGAGAGCAAGGGAGCTTTTGACTGATAAGGATTCAATTAGTTAAGTTCCTTCATTAAATACTTAACTGCGTCGCCAACAGTTTCAAACTCGTTAGCCATATCGTCAGAGATTGTGATGCCAGTCTCTTCTTCGAGTGCATAAACAAGTTCATAAGTGTCGAGAGAATCAGCGCCGAGGTCCTTTCTGAAACTTGCGTTCATGTTAACCTTAGATTCGCTGACTCCGAGCTTCTCAACAACAAGATCCTTAACCTTGTTGAATACTTCATTCTCTGTCATGTCTTACTCCTCGTCTTTTACTACAACAGGCTTACCAGCATAGTAACCGCACTTTGGGCAAACGCGGTGTGAAGGAATCAGGTTACCACATGTCTGGCATTCAACCAGAGCTGGTGCCTGGAGCTTCATGTTAGCATGCTTTCTTGAAGCAGCCTTAGACTTGGATGTTTTATACTTAGGAGTTGCCATTTTAAACCTCTCTATTATTTATCATCTTTCGACGGTTCTCAAGTTTAACAAAACTACAATTATGCGTCAACACAATTGGATATCCAACTGACCATATAGTATTAACTTATTCCAAGTCAAGTACCCAAGATTAAGTACTTTATGCCGAACTATGCCTACCGTCGCTATTAATCTTTACACATTTTACTATTGTGTCAATAAAAACACAAGTATTTTTATTCTTCATTTTTGGAGATTGATTATATTTTTTCCATTAAATAGACTTGAAACATGAAGTTCTTGAGGGAAATATATCTTATTCCTGTTTATCTATATAAAGGAGTGCTGAGCTCTTTTGGTGGAAGATGCTGTGGCTACACTCCCACATGCTCAACCTATACCGTAGAAGCTGTAAGGAAACATGGAATTATTAAAGGCACAATTATGGGTGCGATGAGAATAGGAAGATGCTCCTCAAGATTCTTTGCAGGTCCAGATCCAGTCCCTGAGACCTTCTCCTTCAAAGAACTCAAGAACGAATACATTATAAGAAGAAAACCAAAAGGCTTCGATAAGCTTGTTCCCCCAAAAGGTTAATGGTGCTATCATTCTCGCATGAACATGATTTGGGGCCAATTATTGGCATTAGTTACAGCATCTTGCTGGGCTTGCAACAGCGTTGCTTATAGATATCTTGGACAGAGGATGGACTCATCCTTCTTAGCTCATGTCAGAATGTGGATGGCAGTGCCAATCATCATCGTCATCTCATTAGTTGCAAATGGACATTTTCCACAGAACGTAAGCACTCAGACTGTCATATTCCTACTCCTCTCAGGCTTCTTTGGATATTTCGTTACAGATATGCTTATGTTCAGGTCATATGTATATCTAGGTTCAAGAGAATCTTTGGTTATCTTGAATCTTGCACCAGTTTCCTCAGCGATCTTCTCATGGTTCCTTTTTTCAGAAAAGCTTAACCCAATTCAAATTCTTGCAATCTTCATGACAATCTCAGGTATCGTGATCATGGTGCTTGATGAGTCTAGAAGGTCTGGAGAAAAGAAAGACAAAGACAAGGTAAAGATAGGCATCGTACTTGCCACTCTTGGTGCAATCTTCCAGTCTGTCTCATATATTCTTGCAAAATATGCGCTAAATGATATCGATGCTCTTTCTTCCAACATGCTCAGAAATGTCGGAGGCTTGGCTGCATTTATCATCTATGGACTCTTCTTCCAAAGAACATTCTTTAGCGATTTGAAAGTATTTAAGGATAAGAAGCTCATATACCTTCTGCTGCTTTCTGTATGTATCGGACCAGTTGCTGGAATGAGCTGTCAGATGCAGGCAATGAACCTTGCACCAGTTGGAATCGTAACTGCAATATCACAGGTAAGCCCTGTCTTGCTGCTTCCAATAGACAAGTTCGTCCTTAAAAAGAAGCTCAGCAAGGCATCAATTGCTGGTACCATAATATCCATTGCGGGTGTTGCCCTTCTCTTCTTGTGATTAATCCTCGCAGATTGAATTGACGAATGTAATAAGAACCTGCATTGCGCTTTCATTGTAGCCGCCCTCTGGAATAATGAGGTCTGCATATTCCTTTGCTGGTTCAATGAAGTTAAAGTGTCCTGGTCTTACGACATTGACATACTGCTCAATAACAGACTCTACAGTTCTTCCTCTTTCAGCAATATCTCTCTGAAGACGGCGAATGAATCTGATGTCAGCAGGAGTATCTACATAGAGCTTAAGGTCGAAGAGGCTTCTAATCCTCTCATCATAGAAAACCATGAGACCATCTACGATGATCAGATTCTCAGGCTGGACTGTAATATACTCATCCTTTCTTGAGTGAGTCACGAAATCATACTGAGGCATCTTGCATGGTCTTCCTTCCTTCAGGTCCATGAGATTTGAAAGCATCAAATCGATATCAAAGGCATCTGGATGGTCGAAATTGAAGGCTGTGATATTAGAATTGTTTACATGAGGAGCTGACTTATAGTAGTTGTCCTGAGCAATCAAAACAGAGGATGGATGAGCATCTTTGATTCTCTTCACTACTGTGCTCTTTCCAGAGCCAGATCCGCCAGTAATACCAATAAGCTTAGCCATTATTTAACCCTCAGTCTGAATGTTGTGTTGGAGATATATTCCTTGCCAGGAGCAGTATAAGCACCAGGGAAATCACTATGGTTAGGAGTATCTGGATATCTTCCAGTTTCAAGGCAGAAGCCTGTGAATGCTCCATGCTCATCCTCTAGGAATTCAGCAGTATAAAGCTGAACTGAAGGCTCTGTTGTCCTACACTCTAAAATTGCCTTATCACCTTCTGCTCTAATGATTCCATTTTCTTTTAAGACGAATGTATTGTCATAGGCGCCGCCTCTTCTTGCACCGATTTCACAAGGTGATCTAAAATCAAAATCTGTGCCATCTACACTGTCTACTGAAGTAGGAATAAGGGATGAGTCTACATTTACAAATGAATCAGCAGGAAGAGTCAGGACTGTATTTCTGATGTCCTTATTCTCCCCATTTAGATTGAAATATGCATGGTTTGTTATTGCTACAGGACATTTTTCTGATGAAGTTGTTCTATATGATATATTTAGGCAACCATCCTCATAAAGTGAATAAGTAACCATAATCTCATGAGAACCTGGAAAGCCTCCAAGGCCCTCCTCTGTCTGAAGCATCAGAGTAATGGAGTTCGCGCCAAGCCCCGCTAGAGTCCATAGCTTTCTACCATAGCAAGCAGAGCCTGAATGGAGCGAATTAGTCCTGTCATTGATTTCAAGCTGATAGATTTTGCCATCTACGGAGAATCTTCCATCCTTGATTCTATTTGCCACTGGGCCAACTACAGCACCCTGGTAGCTAGGATCATCGATATACTCCTCCAGAGTATTGTGGCAAAGAACAAAGTTCTGCTCCTTGGTTCCATACCATGCGAGATTAGCACCATAGGTCAAAACCTCGATTCTATAGATTCCGACCTCAAGAGAAATCTTGTGGACATCCGCATCTGAGATACGTCCAAAGATCATCTTTTCCATTTATTTGTCCTCGTCTGTCTTAAGTACTGCAAGGAATGCTGACTGTGGAATCTCAACGTTTCCAACCATCTTCATTCTCTTCTTACCTTCCTTCTGCTTTTCAAGGAGCTTTCTCTTACGAGAGATGTCACCACCATAACACTTAGCTGTTACGTCCTTTCTGTAAGCAGAAATTGTCTCACGGGCGATGATATTTCCACCGATAGCAGCCTGGATGGCAATCTTGAACTGCTGACGTGGAATCTCATCCTTGAGTCTTTCACAAACCTGGCGACCACGCTGGTAGGCATTACCCTTGAATACAAGCTGAGAGAGAGCATCGCAAGGATCTCCGTTAACGAGAGTATCCATTCTGACAAGCTCAGTTCTCTTATGTCCATTTACCTGATAGTCGAAGGATGCATAGCCACGAGAGATAGACTTCAATCTGTCATAGAAGTCAAAGAGAACTTCAGCAAGTGGCATATCATAGATAAGTTCAACTCTCTTCTGGTCGAGGTAGTTCATCGCACTCTGCATGCCTCTCTTCTCGAGACAAAGAGAGATAATTGGACCTACATAATCAGTTGGAGTGATGATGTTTGCTGTAATGTATGGCTCTTCTGCATACTCGATTCTCATTGGATCTGGATACTCAAGAGGATTATCGATATAGAGTGTTTCACCATCCTTCATGTGGACGATGTATCTTACAGATGGAGATGTAAATACGATTGAAAGATCAAACTCTCTCTCAATTCTCTCCTGGATAACCTCAAGGTGAAGCATTCCCAAGAAACCACATCTAAAGCCAAAGCCAAGAGCTGCAGAGCTATCCTTTTCATAGATTAAGGATGCATCATTGAGCTTAAGGCGCTCGATTGCCTCCTGAAGCTCCTCATAGTCATTTGAATCTACAGGGTAGATAGAAGAGAATACTACAGGCTTTACTTCCTTAAAGCCTCCAAGAGGCTCTGCTGCAGGCTTTGACTTAAGTGTTACAGTATCACCAACACGGATATCTGAAATTGTCTTGATACCAGCGATAAAATAACCAACATCACCAGCTGAAAGCTCTGGCTTACTAATCAATGTAAGCTGGAAGCGTCCGACGTCTTCTGTCTTGTAGATGGCATCTGAATGCATGAATACAATCTCATCGCCTGGCTTTACGCGGCCTGAGAAGATTCTTGCATGAACGATAACGCCTCTATATGGATCATAGTGTGAGTCGAAGATAAGAGCCTTAAGAGGATCATCTGCACTGCCTTCTGGAGCTGGAATGTACTCTACGATAGCCTCAAACAAGCTATCTACACCTTCGCCAGTCTTTGCAGATACCATACATGCCATATCTGGATCGAGCCCAAGGTCATGGTCAATCTGCTTAAGACAGTTGTCGATATCAGCGCTTGGAAGGTCAATCTTGTTGATTACTGGGATAATCTCAAGATTATGCTCCATAGCAAGGTAGAGGTTAGCAAGTGTCTGAGCCTCAACACCCTGGCTTGCATCAATCAACAATAGAGCTCCCTCACAAGAGGAGATTGCTCTAGATACCTCATATGTAAAGTCAACATGTCCAGGAGTATCTACAAGGTTAAGCTCATACTCCTCACCATTCGCTGCCTTATATGGAATTGTTACAGCCTGGCTCTTGATGGTGATGCCTCTTTCTCTCTCGATATACATGTTATCGAGAATCTGAGACATAGCAGGACCACGGCTCTGCACCAGTCTTGCCTTCTCGATAAAGCGGTCAGCAAGAGTTGATTTGCCGTGGTCAATGTGTGCAATAATGCAAAAGTTTCTCTTATGTTTTGTATCTGTAGCCATTACTTCAGGTCCGTTACGTGTTCTACTTCAGGGAATCCAAACATCTCTCTGATTTCGCTATCGTCGAGAGTTTCTCTCTCAACAAGCGCAACAGCAAGAGCATCAAGCTGATCGCGGTGCTCTGTGAGAATCTCTCTTGTCTCAGTAAGGCATTCTGAGAGAATTCTATTTACTTCGCTGTCAATCTTTCTTGCAGTTTCCTCTGAATAATCTTTGTGCTGAGCAATCTCGCGTCCTAAGAAGAGAGGCTCATCGTCATTTGCAAGAGAAATGAATCCAAGTGAGGACATGCCATACTCTGTAACCATTCTTCTAGCCATGTCAGTAGCCTGCTTGATGTCATTGGAAACACCTGTTGTGTTCTCGCCATATACAAGTTCTTCAGCGACATATCCGCCCATGCATATCTTGATTCTGTCTTCAAAGTATGAGCGTCTAACTGTATAGCTATCCTTCTCTGGGAGAGACATTGTAAGACCAAGAGCTCTTCCATGAGGAACAATTGTTACCTTATGGAGAGGGTCTACATTCTTCAAGTAATAGTGAAGAAGTGTATGACCACCCTCATGGTATGCTGTAGCAAGCTTCTCTTCCTCTGTCATGAAGATTGAAGCTCTAGCAACACCGAGAAGAATCTTGTCTCTAGCCTTTTCGAAGTCACTCATTGAAACATCTGTTCTGTTTGCTCTTGCGGCAAAAAGAGCTGCCTCATTTACAAGGTTTGCAAGATCAGCACCACTTGTTCCTGGTGTTGCTCTAGCAATACGAGCAAGGTCAACATCCCCACCAAGATGCACCTTCTTAGTGTGGATTCTGAGGATATCCAAGCGCTCCTGAACATCAGGAAGAGCAACTGTTACCTGTCTGTCGAATCTGCCAGGTCTGAGAAGAGCTGGGTCAAGAACGTCTGGACGGTTTGTAGCTGCAATTACGATAACGCCAGGATCTGAAGAGAAGCCATCCATCTCAACAAGCATCTGATTAAGTGTCTGCTCTCTTTCATCATGTCCGCCACCAAGTCCTGAGCCTCTAGCTCTACCAACTGCATCCAATTCGTCGATGAAGATGATGCAAGGTGCTGACTTTCTACCCTGTTCAAAGAGGTCTCTTACACGAGCAGCACCCATACCTACGAACATCTCAACGAAGTCTGAGCCTGATGTGTGGAGAAATGATACGCCAGCCTCGCCAGCAACAGCTCTTGCAAGGAGAGTCTTACCTGTTCCTGGAGGACCCACCAAAAGTACGCCCTTAGGAATCTTTGCGCCGATTTTGACAAATCTATCTGGGTGCTTTAAGAAGTCAACAACCTCTTCAAGCTCGTATTTAGCTTCCTTCTGACCAGCAACATCTGCAAAGGTTACCTTGTTCTGGTTCTTGTTGTATTCCTTTGCATGGGACTTTCCAAAGTTGCCCATCTTGCCACCCATTGAACCAGTGCCCTTGAGCATCTGAATCATGAGAACAAAGAAGATTACCCATGGCAAGAGCTGGATGATGTAATACCAAATTGGAGTTGTCTGTACAGTACCTGTAATCACGACATTCTTCTCTTTGAGAAGAGGCATGAGCGCAGGGTCTGAATATGGGATTCTTGCACTGAAGTAATCTCCATCATGAGTTGTATACTCAATAACTGCACCGCCGACAATATTTACAGTCTTTACATTATCGCTCTCAACGCTTTCCATGAATGCTGTATATGAAGCCTCTACTGGCTTTACTGCCAAAGAGTCTGAGAACATTATCGCGCCAAATGAGAAGATGAGGATAATGAGGGAAAGGAGTGCAAACTTGTTCTTCTTACCACCCTTTATTGGGCCATTGCCCCCTGGCTGTCCATCTGTACCCCAGTAACGGTACTGGTCGTAGACATCCTTCTTCTCCTTCTTCTCGCCCTTACCTTCCTCTGGCTTTTTTTCCTTTTCAGGGCCATCTGAAGGAGGTACATCGGAAGGCTTTTCTTCCGGTGCTGACTCCGGAGCAGGAGTCAATTCATCTTTTTTATATTCTTCGTTGTTATCCATTCAAAATAATCCTTTATATCAACTATAACTGTTATAGGTTTTTCTCTCAAGGGCAACTAAATGAAGAGCTTTTGTATTTAACCGCAAAAAGTGTCAATTTGCTACGCAAAAAAGCCAATTCTGATAGTTTTTCCATCCCTGTTGAGCAATCTTTCTGCAAGCCTGTCCTTTCCACCCAAGAAACGAGAGAAAACCGCAGCAATTCCATCTCTATCCTCTATGACGATCGAGTATGGAACATGGAGTTCTCGCTCCATATCCGAGATGTTTTTCGATCCGCCCTTGAGAGCTATTTTATCGCCCTCCAAGCTTGTTCTGATAACGACAGGAGCGGAAAGTGCACTGAAGTCAATTCTTAGGTCTTTCTCATCAAAAGCATCATGGAAAATAGAGAATGGACCAATGCTTCCAAGCCTATCATCATACATTTTCACATAGCTTCCTACTGTCTTATATGCCCTAAATTCGTTCTTTAAGAAGAAGAAATCCACACTGTTTATGCTATATCTACCGCTGCCTCTATCAATCTTCTCATCCAGTTCCTTGATGAGTCCTCTGCCAACTCTGCCACTCACTCCAAAAGACGAGAAAATTGCATAAATAAGCTCTTCTCTCATATGTGGAGAAAGCGATAGATACCTATCTCTTTTAAAAGATACGAACAATGGATTGGAAAAGGCAAAGCTTTCCTCATGTTTTCTGTACTCAGCCACATTTTGGGAAATCTTTAAAATCAAGGACCTTTCTTCTTGAGAGACCAATGGCATGAGAGAATGCCTGATTTTGTTTCTCAGATAGCTATCATCTGCATTGGTGCTATCTTCAGACCATGAAAGGCCAGATGAGCTGAGCATGGAAAGAATCTCGGCCTTTGAAAAATCAAGCATAGGCCTTATGATATGGCCATCCTCTCTGAGGATTCCTCTATAGGTGTAAAATGGACTGGATTGCAAAATGCGCATCAGCACTGTTTCGCACTGGTCCTCACTATGGTGAGCAGTAAGAATATAGTCAAAGCCATTTGACTCTCTGAAGCTCTCAAGTTCTCTATATCGAAGTTCCCTTGCAGCCGCCTCAATTCCAATATTCTTC
>JAGBWX010000004.1 GCA_017629575.1 Spirochaetales bacterium
CTTGCAGATATTGCCAGGATGGATGCCCAGTTGGTATTAGGATTCCAGATGTCATCTCTGCACTCAATCAGGCAAAGGTCTATGGTCTTGGTGCAAAAGCTAGAGGCATGTATGAAAAGGCCTTGGAGGGAGCAGGGGACCCAGCAGAGTGTATCTCATGTGGACAGTGCTCTAGTGTATGTCCTCAGCATATCGACATCCCAAGCATCATGAAGGAAGCTGCTGAGAAGTTTAAGAAGAAAGAGAATTGATTTAATCAATGCAATAAGAAGGCTCATCAATTAGCGGTGGGCCTTTTTTATGTATCTATATTCAATGGTGAATATATATTAATATTCTCTAATAGAGAAAGGCAGGATGGATTTGCGAAATTCCTATCTTTAGTTTGAGGTGTGGCATATGGAAGAGATAGCGAGAAAAATCATTGATGCGTGCATGCAGGAGAAGAGCAAAAATCCAATTGAGATCTTTTTCAATATAGCCAAGAAAGATTTCATCAAAATCCATGGCCCTGAGCACCATATGCTTGATGGGGCAGCTCTATTGACTGCTTTTTGCAATGCAGGGGGAAAGATAGATCTTGAGATCAGCCTCAAGGAGCTTATGAGGCGTGGAATGAAAATGCCAGGTGCAATTTGTGGTCATTGGGGAGTCTGTGGAGCAGTTTCCTCGATGGGGGCAGCACTTTCCATCATAGATGGCACAGGACCTTTGTCTTGCGATGAATCTTGGGGAAAGCATATGGAGTTTACATCCTCTGCTTTATCTGAACTCTCTAAAATTGGTGGCCCAAGGTGCTGCAAGCGCAATGCTCTTCTCTCCTTTAAGGCAGCCATAAAGCATATAAATGAAAATTATGATATAGAACTTCTTGATGAAGAAGTTGTATGCACCTTCAATAGAGAAAATTCCCAATGTATTAGAAAAAGATGTCCATTCTATAAAGAAAAGGCGAAAGTTGCCTTTATATGTGTTCATAATTCCTGTAGAAGCCAGATTGCAGAGGCTTTGGGAAAGCATTTGGCATCTGATGTATTTGAGTCTTATTCTGCAGGCACAGAAACAAAAGAGTTTATCAATCAAGATGCTGTTAGGCTTATGAAAGCACTATATGGAATTGATATGGAGCAAAGCCAGAAGCCAAAATTGATTGATCATATTCCTGATCCTGATATAGCAATTTCAATGGGATGCAATGTGGGTTGCCCATTTATCTCAAGAGACTTCGATGACAATTGGGGCCTGGAAGATCCAACGGTCAAAGATGATGGGGAGGTTACTGCCATCATCAAAGAAATATAGAAGAAGATATTAAGTCTCAAAGAAAAACTTTTGCGATTTTAGATACTAAAAAAAGGATGCAGCGAAAAACTGCATCCTTTATATATTTGAGTTGTACTTAGCGGATTCTGATCTCTGTGTCGAGGTCGAAGAAGCGTGCCTTTTCCATGTTACAGATAAGAGCTACCTGCTCGCCAACTGTTGGGATAACAGTAGGATCAATCTTACCAACGATGTTAGCACCGTCAGTTGCTACATATACCTGAGTTTCTGAACCGAGTGGTTCTACAACAGATACTGCGCCGTTGATTGTCTTGCCATCCTGTGGCTTGTGTGAGTATTCAACGTCTTCTGGTCTGATACCAAATGTTACCTTCTTGCCAACATATGGAGCAAGGAACTTAGCCTGAGCGTCTGTAACATCGAGTGTGAAAGAATCTGACTTGAGGCAAACCTTGCCGTCCTTTTCTGTTACACCAACAACCATGAAGTTCATTGGAGGTGAACCGATGAAGCCTGCTACGAACTTGTTGTCTGGCTCGTTGTAGAGTTCCATTGGGCCGCCGATCTGCTGGATAACACCGAGCTTCATAACAACGATCTTGTCAGCCATTGTGAGAGCTTCAACCTGGTCGTGTGTTACGTAGATCATTGTAGCCTGGAGTCTGTTGTGGAGACCTGAAATTTCAGCTCTCATCTGAACTCTGAGCTTAGCGTCGAGGTTTGAAAGAGGTTCGTCGAAAAGGAATACCTTAGGATTTCTAACGATTGCACGACCTACAGCAACTCTCTGTCTCTGACCACCTGAGAGAGCCTTTGGCTTTCTTTCGAGGAGAGCTTCGATGTCGAGGAGCTTAGCTGCTTCTCTAACGCGCTGATCGATTTCTTCCTTAGGGAACTTTCTGATCTTAAGACCGAATGCCATGTTGTCGTATACTGACATGTGAGGATAAAGAGCGTAGTTCTGGAATACCATTGCGATATCTCTATCCTTTGGTGGGATGTCGTTCATGAGCTTTCCGTCGATGAGGAGCTCGCCAGAGGAAATATCCTCAAGGCCAGCAACCATTCTGAGTGTTGTAGACTTACCACAACCGGAAGGGCCAACGAGAACAACAAATTCTCTATCGTTGATGTTGATGTTAACGTTGTCAACAGCCTTAACGCCACCATCATAGATCTTGCAGATATTCTTCAAGATTACTTCTGCCATTTGTGTCTCCTTATTGAGTAGATATCTAAATTCTAGTGAAACAGACCTCTATAGTCAAAGTAAAACCTAGTGCTAAACCACTTTATTTAGCTTGAAAAAGGTCAAAAAACGTGTTTTGATGACTATATATACTAATTTAGTCAAAAAGAGGAATTATGCCAAAGATTTACTCTCAAATAGAGAAAGACAATATTAGAAACACGCTTAGAAGGGAAGCTGCAAAATGCCTTGGAATATATGGAGTTAAGAGGACTACAGTTGATGAGCTTGTCCGTAGGGCAGGCATTCCAAAGGGCACCTTCTATTTGTTCTATGAAAATAAGGAAAGTCTCTTTTTAGACATAATAGACAACTTCTCCAAAGAAGCAGAGGAGCTCTATCTTGAGATGCTGCAGGAACTTGATGAGAATCATATCGTAACATCTTTGACCAATGTATTTATGGCAATCATAATGAAGTTTTATAGCGATGGCATCTATAGATTTCTGAACGAAGGTGAGTTGGAGCTTGTTCTTCGAAAGACTGAGAAGGAGAAAAACAAGGACTATTTTGCAATTAGGATGGATATCTTCAGAAATCTCTTCTACTACTTTTCAATCGATGACAAAGAGGATATTGCCGCCTTTACAGATGCCTTTAAATCAATTGTTTATATTCTTCTCCATGCAGAGAGCATTCCAGAAATAGAAAAAGCCCTCCGCTTTATTATCAGAGGGCTTGTGCTTCAGATGGTAGAGTAGGACTATTCTGCGTCTTTGTGTTCCTCTTCCATCTCCTTAGCTTCTTCTTCAGTGAGAATCTTCTTGATGATGATTGTCTGGATTCTTCTGTCTTCGATCTTTGTTACATGGAATGAGAATCCATCCTTTTCAACTTCGATTTCTGTTCCATCCTGAGGGAATGTTGAGAGTGTGGAAAGAACAAGGCCTCCAACTGTATCGTAGTCTTCGCTCTCTGGAATATCATAAACTTCAGTTTCATCATTGAAGTCTGGGATTGTTGTGTCTCCAGTTACCTTCCATGTGTATTCATCAATTTGTTGGATATCTGCTTCCTCTGCCTCGTCAAATTCGTCATAGATGTTGCCTACAATCTCTTCAAGAAGGTCTTCGATTGTGATGATTCCAGCCATCTGGCCATATTCGTCGATTGCAACAGCCATGTGAATCTTTCCATCCTGCATGTCATTAAAAAGCTTGTCTGCATGGATTGAATCTGGAATGAGATAAGGTTCTCTTATAAGTTCCTTGAATGGCTTTCTGTTCTTGTCTGTGAGGTTGAGGAGGAATTCCTTTGCAATGAGGATGCCCTTGATATCATTGAGGTCTTCACCATATACAGGGAATCTAGAATAGCCTGTCTCCTTGATGATTGTAAGGATGTCGCGCTCTGATGTGTCCTCTTGGATAGCTGTAACGTCGCCTTCTCTAGTCATTACATCGCTAACTGTAACGTCATTGAAGTCAAATACGTTCTGAATCCATTCCTGTTCATCTTCTTCGATGATGCCTGCATCACCAGATGACTCAACCATGAGACGGATATCTTCCTCTGTTGCTTCTTCTTCATTTCCGTCAATCTTCATTCTAAGGATTCTAAGAATGAGATTTGTGCTAGCTGAAAGGAGCCAAATAACTGGCCTGAAGAGCTTAGAGATGAAGTTGAGGATTCCAACTGACATCTTTGCCCAACCAACTGACTTCTGCTGTGCAATTCTCTTAGGTACAAGCTCTCCAAAGATAAGCGTGAAGAATGAGATGATGATTGTAATGAGGATAACGCAGATTGTATTCATTGTTGTGTATCCCCAATCCCATCCCCAGTCTCTGAAGATGTAAACAAGTTTCTCTGAGAGAACATCTGCAGAGAAAGCTGCACCCATGAAGCCTGCAAGCGTGATTGCAATCTGTATTGCTGAGAGGAATGCTGATGGGTTTTCAATGAGTGAAAGAAGTTTTTCAGCCTTCTTGTCACCATCCTCAGCTTCCTTTCTGAGCCTTGTCTGGTTAATAGAAACCAGTGCCATCTCCGTTCCGGCAAAGAAGGCGTTGATGAGTATTAATATAACTTGAAGTACGATTGTTGCTGATACTGACATTGTTTTCTCCTGTTTTCTATTTATCTGTGTTCATATTCATTTCACAGAAGGAGAATATGTCTGTTGATCATGCTGAAAGAGATTCTTCTGCGTAAAGGCGCAGGAGCCTCATCCGAATTTTTTACTGTCTTTGACTGTTTGTCACCACTAGGGCATTCGTCCACTTTGGGCTAAATCCTTTGCACTGCTGTGCGATTTGAACTGTTTTAAATGATAAACTACGCAATAATACTAGTCAATATCTTGGAAAATTACGGTTAGATTACACCTAATCTGATGTTTTGGTGCGAGATAAAATGCTATATGTTCGATATCTCTCGAGCTGAAATCGCATATGCTGACCTTTTTGCATTTATGTTTTCATTTGTTTCTCGTTTAATGGTAGAATGAATTCATGCAGATAAAGAAAATCAAAGGCGTTGTTAAGAACTACGCATGGGGTAATACAGATTACATTCCATCCCTTTTGGGTGGATATGATGGCAATCCACAGGCTGAATATTGGATGGGTACTCATCCATCTGGTGAGGCTGTGCTTGAAGATGGCATGAAGCTCTCTGACTATTTGAAGAGCGATGATGCGATTCTTGGCAAGAACAATATAGAGAAGTTCGGCAAGTCTCTTCCTCTTCTTTTTAAGATTCTCGCAATTGCAACACCACTTTCACTGCAGTGCCACCCTAATAGGGAGCAGGCAAGAGAAGGCTGGAAGAGAGAAGAGCCTTTGAGAAACGAAGGTCTTCCTTACAACTATCAGGACGACAACCAGAAGGCTGAGATTCTTGTAGCGCTTTCACCTGTCACTGCAATGTGTGGTTTTAGATCCAATGATGAGATTCAGAATAATCTCAAGCTTATGCTTCCTGTTGGATTTTATAAATATCTTGAGCAATATGCTTCAGATAATCAGAAGCTTTTCATGAGACTTTATGACCTCAAGAAGGAAGAGGTGAATGAGATTCTCGACGAGTTCAAAGATAGCCTCGAGAAGGCTGATTGCAGATCTTGGAGTGGAAATTTCCTGACACCTAAGGGCGTTGCAAAGAGATGTCTTGAGATCTATCCAGGAGACATCGGAGCTCTCTTCCCAATCATTCTGAATGTAATTCATCTCCAGATTGGAGAAGGCCTGTATCTCAATCCAGATACCCTTCATGCATATGTAAATGGAAATGGAATTGAGCTGATGGATGCTTCTGACAATGTTCTTAGAGGCGGTCTTACTCCTAAGAGAATCGATCTCAATGAGCTTCAGAGGATAATGCGATTTGAGTCTGAGTCTGTTTCTAAGGTTCAGATGTCCAAGGATGGATTTGGAAGAAGAGTTTATAAGACACCTACAGATGCATTCCAGCTTTCTAGTGCAGTGTCTGGCGACTACCATGTTACAGAGTCTAGAATGATGCTTGCTCTTGTAACAGAGGGTATGGTTCGCTTCTCTTCAGAGGGCGAAAGCCTTACTCTCGAAAAGGGTGAGTGCGCTGTCATTCCAAAGAGCTTAGCAGATTATTCTATGAAGGTAAGAGGACAGATATTCTTTGCCTCTGTGCCTGAGGATAAGTAAAATGCAATTCGTAGCAATAGACTTTGAGACAGCGAACAATAGCGCAGATAGTGCTTGCTCAATTGGATTGGTTAAAATGGATGAAGAAGGAGCTGTCATCGACAGCTTCTATTCTCTTGTCCGTCCTCCGGTATTGTTTTTTGACCCAGTTTGCACTGCAGTTCACAAGCTTGACAGCATAGATATTGCAAAGGCTCCAGCATTCAACGAGCTTTGGCCTCAAATTTCAGAGTTTATAGGAGATTTGCCACTTGTTGCGCATAATGCTCCTTTTGATATGAGAGTGTTGAAGGGAACCTTGGAGTCTTGGGGTATCCTTCCTCCTATAAATGAGTATTACTGCACATTGTCTCTTTCCAGAAAGCTTTGGAAGGGAAAGATGAGCTATAAGCTTTCTTATCTCTGTTCGGAGTTTGGTTGGGAATATGATGCGCATAACGCACTTGCGGACGCAGAAATGTGTGGCCGCATATTCGTTAAGCTATGCGGCCAATATCTATTTAGTTCTGAAACTATGGATAAGCTCTTCAAGAGGCTTTACAAGAAGGGTAGCAATGTATTCCCAAAACGCCTCAGAGAACCAGATGGAATGCTATTTTGATTCCCTTTCCATCCATCCAAGCTTTACAGCAATCATAGGATAGAGGAAGCTTACCCAGAATCCTAAGAATGCATATGCAATTGCTTCCAGGAAGTAGTGCATGAATGGAATAACCATCAGGATAGCTACAATTGGAGCTGCCATAAGAATACCAAGAGCAAGATTTCTTGCTCTTTTCTTTATTGAGCCAGAGATCATGAAAGATACATTCTTTCTTTCAAAATAGGTTCCAAGGAACATGCCGCCAGCAAGCGCTCCATTCTGCATCAGGTTGTGGAAAGCTCTGTAGTCAATGTCTGTCCAGTCAAGTGCAATTCCGAGTACTGCAGCCATTGGAAGCATGAGCACTGAAACAATAATCGCTACACGATTAAACAGCTTGTCGCTCTCATATATCTTCATGATTGTGCTTGCCATTATAAATGAAAAGAATATGCCGATTAATGTGCCAACAGCTACATCCATTGGCCAATGAACGCCAAGGTAGAGTCTTGAAAGAGGAATTGCGATAACAAGTGTAAGTGCAATTGCTTTGATCCACTTTTGCTGGAATCCCTTGTAGAGGGCACCATAGAATGAAGAAGCGGTTGTAGAGTGGCCAGAAGGGAATGAATAGCCAGTTGCTGTGTGCTGTCTTTCGCCCACAACCTGATCTGGATATTTCATAAATGGGCGAGGAACTCTGAATATCGCCTTCAATATCTGCATTGTAACAGTAGAGAACAATACAGAAGATGCTATAAGGTAGCCCTTCTTTTTATCGATGCACCAATAGACTGTAACGAGAACAACGATTACGATGGCCTGTTCGCCAAGAGATGTCACCAACTCCACGAATTTTGTCATCATAGGAGTTCTAAGCCCTTGTAGGAAGAGCATCAGCGGAAGCTGAAAAGAAAAGATAGCGTCCATATTTACCTCTGAAATAAGTTTAAACTCAAAAAAGAACAATAACAATAATCATATTTGTTATTATAATAACATAGTGTAAATATTTTAACAAAAATGTCTTTCAAAGGCTTTCCTTTTATTACTCTCTGTTATATAGTTTTTGAGTCAATATATAAGGGGTAATTATGGAAAGTTTTGGCATTTTGGGCTTAATCCCACCTGTACTTACTATTGCGCTGGCATTCATTACTAAGGATGTTATCGTTTCATTATTTTTAGGAATTCTCTCAGGCGCTCTCATTGTTGCTGGGGGAAATCCAATTACAGCTGTCCTTAATCTAACAGACGGCTTGGCTAATGTTCTCGTAGATGGTTGGAACATCAGAATCTTCCTATTCTGCGCACTTTTGGGAGGTCTTGTAGGCATGCTCTCAAGAACAGGTTCATCACGCGCATTTGGACGCTGGGCAGCAAAGAAGATCAATAGCCCAAAGACAAGCATGCTCATGGCTTGGTTCTGTGGCATCCTCATCTTCATCGATGACTATTTCAACTCACTTGCTGTTGGTACAATCATGAGACCTATTACAGACAAGAACAACGTATCAAGAGCTAAGCTCTCATACATCCTTGACTGTACAGCAGCTCCAGTATGTATTCTCGTTCCAATCTCATCATGGGTTATCACAGTAATGTCTTACCTCAGAGATTCAGAAGGCTTCTCAGTATTCGCAGATGCTGGCATCAACGAGTTCTCATACTTCATCCGCTCTGTTCCTTACAATGTTTACGCTCTTCTCACTCTCATCATGGTTCTTTACCTTGCAATTTCAGGAAAGGATTTTGGACCTATGAAGAAGTCAGAAAGCCTTGCAAAGAAGGGCATTCTCTTCAATGAAGAGTATGGTGACGCAACAGGTGAGGTTGTGATGGATGGTGACGAAAAGGCAGATAAGGCAAGAGGCTTTGATATGCTTCTTCCAATCATCGTTCTTGTTGCATCAGCTCTCATTATGTTCCCAATGACAACATACCTTTCAACAGCTTCATCTGAGGGTATTTCCCTTTCAGCTGCAATGGGTACAATGACACTCGGTGATGCATTCAACAATACAGATGCTTCTGTAGCTCTCTTCTACTCAGCAATCATCACAATCTTCATCTCATATGTTTACTACCTCTGCAGAGGCCTCTTCTCAATCAAGGAAGCTTCTGAGGCTCTTATTGAAGGTATCAAGTCAATGGTTCCTGCTCTTATCATTCTCGTGATGGCTTGGACAATTGGTGGCATCATCAAGTCTTCACCAGCAGATGGCGGTCTTGGTCTTGCATCATATCTTTCAGAAGTTGTTGTTGGCGGTGGTTTCCCACTCGGTCTTGTTCCATTTATCGTATTTGTTCTTTCTGCTCTCACAGCATTTGCAACAGGTACAAGCTGGGGTACATTCGCTATCATGATCCCAATTACAATGCCAATTGCTGTTGGTCTTGGACAGGCAATGAACCTTGAGTTCTCCGCACTCCTGAATTCAACTCTCATCTGTACATCAGCTGTTCTTGGTGGCGCAGTATTCGGCGACCATGCATCCCCAATCTCAGACTCAACAATCCTCTCTTCAACAGGCGCAGGTTGTCCTCACCTCGAGCATGTTGCAACACAGCTTCCTTATGCAATCACAGTTGCAGTATGTACAGGAATTGGCTTCTTAGCTGGAGGCCTCGCACAATCACTTCTTTGGACTTGGATTGTTACTCTTGCAGTATTTGCAGCAGCAATGATCTTCCTTCCAAAGTTCTTGGGCGACAAGTCATTCTCATTTAAGAAGTAAGATACTGAATGCTTTGGACATAGAGGTGCAGCGATGCGCCTCTATTTTTTTGTTCTTCAGGGGGAATTGTGGAATAAGAGAAATAGTTGAAAAAATGCATGTGCACTGAATATATTTAACCACAAAACAAGAAAGGAGAAGCCATATAACAATCAGCATATCTTGCCAACAATAGGAGTGCAAATATCGGGAAATAAAGGAGAAAGAGACAATGCTCAGGCTCGGAAGCATGCAGAGGACAGAGGAGGCAGAATACCCGTTCTGCCATGAGGAACATTGCTACCACATACAGGCAACATAAAAAACCATCATTACAGCATGAACTATATGTCTGGAAGATGGCTTTGGGGATTAATTTAAGTGCACAACGATGCGAAGTCAAAAAAAAGAGACCCACTATCGGGTCTCGTAACTCGTCCTGGAAATTAGAACTTATAATATCCAGAAAGATAGATATCTGATGATAGAAGAAGGCAATCGTCCTTGTTTGGAGCGTGCTTGAAATCAAAGTTGATCTTTCCAAGGTATCCGAGACCCATACCAAAGTTATCTGTGATATCTACATCAACATAAACGTCTGTGCCAACACCCCAAGAGAATGTCTTGCTAATCTTCTCTTCGCTTGTCTTGAAGTTGTTATAGTCTGAATAACCCAAGGTAGCGCCAATAGCTAGGTTGAGTCTTGCTCTGCCAAAGAGGTTAACAGTACCCTTTGGACCAGCAAAAAGATCCATCTCATAGAAATTGTATTTTTCGCCATTGCTGATGAGGAAATCTGCTCTAGCTCTTGCGCCATAAGCAAGGACAGAATCAGTTTTTACTGTCAAATCATAGACTGGACCTGCTGCAATTCCTAAAGTTGCGAGAAGTTCTTGTTTTCCAGAATCCTGCAAGAGAACATCGCCAAGGTTCATGTAGATGCCAACTGCACCGCCAGCTGTGTGCTGCAGCTCAGCAGCAAACAAAGAAGTTGCTAATAACAATGAGATTAACAAAAGAGTAATTTTCTTCATGGTATCCTCCAAAAGTTTTTTTTAGTATAAACAAAAATCCATCAAAGGAGTTACTCAAAGATATGTTTTTTATCAGTTGATTTTTCTGCATATTTAATTATATATAATATAATGAAATAAAAACTTTATAAAAATTTTTCAAAAAAAGAGTTGACATACTAATGGGTTTTTCAGTAAAGTATCCATGCTTGTGGGAGTAGCGAAGCTGGTTATCGCGCTGGCCTGTCACGCCGGAGATCGCGGGTTCGAGCCCCGTCTCTCACGTCCAATAACTCTAGGGTTACCTAGAGTTATTTTTTTTGCCTTTTAGAGCCTGTTGTTTGGTGTTATGATATTGAAGAAAAAAGAAGGAGACTTTGTATGTTGCTTCCATTTTTGCATCTATTTAATGATGGTTATCTTGCTGCAATGCCACTTATCCTTCCTTTTGCCACAGAAGAGTTCAATCTTTCTCTTGGATTAGTTGGTCTATTAGGTTCTCTATTAAGCTTTTCGGGCATTGTTCTTGCAATTCCTGCTGGAGTTGCATCCTCAAGATTCGGATCTGTTAAAATTCTAAGCGCTGCTGTTTTATGCTATAGCCTGGGCTTCTTACTTCTTGGCTTAGCTGGTGGACTTATTGCTGTAACTTTGGCCTTCTTGCTTGGTAGCATAGCATTCGGGGTTTTCCATCCTGTTGCATTCTCTGCAGTAGCTAAATCTTCATCAGGTTCAGAGCTTGGAAGAAAGATGGGTGTTTTTGCTGCTACAGGCGATATCGGTAGAATTGCCTTCGCTACAGCGGTTACGTTCATCATTGGCCTTACATCATGGAGAACAACATCTATTATCTATGGTGCTGTGGCCTTTGTTCTGTTTTTGATATGTTTTTTTGTATCTATCAAAACAAGTAAAAGAGTAGTTGGAGATATCTCGCAAAAGAAGAATAAACAAGATTTCAGCATCTTGAAGAAAGCTCGCTTTGCACTAGCAAATGCAGCTAGCCTAGTTGATTCCTTTGCCAACGCATCCCTTTTCATATTTATACCATTCCTTCTTGCATTTCGAGGTATTGAAACATCTTTCATTGGAATGTTTACTTCAATCTTCTTTGTTGGAAATCTCTTGGGTAAGATCATCATGGGAAGACTTACAGATAAGATAGGCAAGGAACGTTTGTTTATCTGCTGTGAAATATCTATTTTCGTATCTCTAGTGGCTTTGGCGCTTACGCCTTCCTCTATTATCATTTCGTGCCTTGCTCTTATCCTGGGATTCTTTACAAAGGGTACAGTGCCGATTACAAGCACTATGATTGCGGAATCTGTAAGCAAAGATGATTTCGAGGCTGCATATAGCATCAACTCCCTTTCAACCAGCGTTGCAAATACAGTTGCTCCTCTATTTTTCGGTGTGCTTGCTGACTTTTTAGGTGTTCAGGCAATATTCTTTGCTTGTGGTGTTGCAGCTTTGTGCTCAACAGTTCCAGTAATGGTAATCCTCGGAAGGAAAAAAGGTTAATTTAGTCACTAAAAAAGCTCTAGTTGCCTAGAGCTCCTTTTTTGCATGTATTTTTTAGATGTCGAAGTCCATCTCAATTGATACACCCCATCTTGGGATGAATCTGCTGATTCTTACTCCATCTTCTGTTTCTTCTTCGAGGTATTTAGTTACCTTATTAGGGTTGAAGATCGCTGTCATACCTGCAAAAAGATTCAGCTGGAATGATGTATTTGAAGTTGTGAGTGTGCCTTCTGGGAAGAATGTGAGACCAAGCTCGAAGTCTGAACCAATGGAATACAATGTCTTAGATGTTGTTGAATGGATGAGGTTCACCTCTCCATTGTGTTCTGTCTGCATGTTTCTGATTGTTCTAACTTCCCACTTCATCACGCCAATACCTGTCTTTGCATATGGCAGTACAATAGCATCCTCTTTCTTGAGTTCGAAGTTGATCTTGCCTCCAAAGAAGAGACCACCGTAAGATCTCTTGTAGCGTGGGAACTTATCATGATCCAAGCCAATTTCCCAGCCCTTGAATGATGGGTCACCGGAGAAGAATCTATCTGAGATATAAAGGTCCCATCTTGTACCCTTGAGAGGAATTCCAATTTCGTTGCAATAGAATGTGTTGTTGAGCTGGAAAACCAATCCAATAGCATAGTTAATGTCGGATTCCTTCCAAGAAGACTTCTTAGTGAAACCTAAAAGATCCAATGATAGTGTTCCATATCCAATGTCTTTCGAAGGAAGTGTTGTATAGCCAATGCTGAATACACCAGTATTGACAAGTATTGAGTAGGTCCATCCATTGATGTACTGGTAGTAGAGATCCTGTGTGAACCAACCTGAAAGAGGTTTGTTCCAAGCATAGCCAGCGCTAAAAGTAAGAACATCTTCGTACTCGTTTGTGATTCCGAATACGGCAGTCAACTTATTCTGGCGGCTGAATCCAATTGTTTCGTAGTGAGATGCTCTGATTGCAGTGAATAGGAATGACTGATTGTAATCCTTGAAGATGAATCCAAACTCAGCATCGCCTCTGATGATTGGGTTAATGATATTGCCCTCTATTTCATAAGGGATATGCACTTCTGCAACCTTATTGATTACGATATGAGAGAGATTCTGGATCCAAACGTGGTTTTGGTTGCCAGCCAAGGAGAATCCAAATTCAGGGCTTGCCCATAGCCAGTAACGGTCTTCATCGATAATATCTGTTGGAAGTCCTAAATAGACTTGAAGCTCATCGTATCTACCCTGGATTCTATTTCCATCACCGAGCTTGGAGTAATCCTTGATGTCCCATCCATTCTGCCAACCTCTATTTGTGATGCCCATCCAGTCTACAGTGAAGCTCCAAGATGGTGCTCTTACATAAAGACGCTCTGAATAGCTGAGCTGGTCGTCCCAGTTGTAGGAGAGACCGCCGATTGCCCACTTGTCATTGCCAAGAGTAATCTGAGCAGTCTGAGGAATCCAGTTTTCAGGCTTAAAGTAATCTTTAAATTGAGTTTCTGCAAATGCAGTACTGCAGACTGCAAGCAATAATAAGACGTAAGTAAGTATTTTTTTCATAACATGTGTATGGTAACGATTAATCTATATTTTGTTAATCTCTATAAACATACAAAAGATACAAGAGTGTTAAATAGACGATCGGTTTAATTGTGACAAAATCACATATAGAGGCATTGAAATTTGGAGTTTTTCAAAACATGTTTGATAATATAAGCGTAAACAAAGCAAATTAAGTTTGCTATTGGAGGCCCTATGAAAAAGATTTTAACTGTTTTGGCTATTTTAATCGCATTTACATCATATATTCACTCTGAAGTCGTATATTCAGATTCAACAATGACCATTAGGACTGTTGGTCAAAATTACATCTCTCTTGATGAGATGAATAGACTCTTAAATTCAGATGAAGACTATCTTCTTTTGGACAATAGAAAGCCTGAGGATTGGATTGTAAAGAACATCAAGGGCTCTGTTAATGCAAATATGGACTATGTTGTGACTTACAATGACTATCCTACAGCTGTCGAAATCATGAAGACAGTCTTAAGAGATAAGACAGGTTCAGAAAATGGCAATGGAAAGAAGATAGTTCTCGCTTGCTATACAGGCAATAGATATGCAACAGCTGCTACAAATATCCTTTCATACCTTGGCGCAGATTTATCTAATGTATTCACTCTAGAAGGTGGCAATGTAGCCTGGGACAGAAGCTCATATGGAGCTGCTCCTGCAGTTGCATTGAATACTATGCAGTCACTGAATGAAAACTATGATTGGGGCGACACATTTGAGTTTGCAAAGAGATATGGAGCTTCAACTCTCAATCTAGCACATGCAATGGACGTAATGACAATCACAACACCTTGCGCCTTTGAGACAGTAGCATTGGACTATGGCCTTAATCCTTCCTTCTACCATATGCAGATCATCAACGATGACGGTGGAGATGAGGTTGTGCAGAATCCAGATAAAACCTTCAAGATCACATTCAAGAACAAGAGTGTTGCAAAGGCTGAGTTGAAGTGGCCTACAGCCTCTGATTTGGCAAAGTATGTCAATAAGCCAGAATCTAAGAAGGCTTTGGTTGGCTATTCAATCTACAACGATGAGGCTTTAATGGTTGTTTTCAGCCTTCTTGAGAAGACTGCAGCTGAAGAGGTTATCGCAAGTCTTAAGAAGAGCTTCCCAATTGCAGAAGCAGAAGGTGCTGGATTATCACCATATTACAGTGGACGCAATGACAAGGGCGTTAAGGTTTCCTTCTCAATGGAAAAGGCGTCTCTCCTGATTGAAGGATAAGCTTATGAAAAGAATTTATGCAGCTCTTATCGTGTTGCTTGCTATGGGGATGGTTTATTCATCCCCAATAGATTGGGACTCCATGTTTGATTTTTCAGGCAGAAAGGGCGAGTCGAATCTCAATTTGTCCAACGCAGTTGAGGTTATGACTATGGAAACTGCCTGTGCTTATGATGATATGGCGCACGCATATGACTTTAGACCTGCTTATTATCAGCGCGAGCTTTTTTATGATATTGCTGGAGACTTTATAGAAGAGAAGTTTGACGACACGCTCTCCATCTTATATAGAAATGGTCATAGGGCAGAGGCCTATTCAAAATGGCCAGATCAATCAAGCTTGGCAGCATATCTTCCATATCCAGACTTTGGTCAAGTTATATTTGACCATGCAATTTATGACGAGGAGTCCTTAGTCATTGAGTTTGCAGCAATGAACTCTAGTTATGTAGAGGCGTATGTTGCAGAACTGAAAAAGTTGTTTCCTGAGGCAATAGAATCCCAAGGTCAGGCTAATATGTTCTATGCTGGTAAGAATTCTGATGGCATTATGGCTGCTTTCTCATTAGAACGTATGGCTATCTTGGTGGAAAGGATTAGAGTTACGCAATAACTACTTTGATTCCCTTATTTGTAAGTTTTTCAACGATGTCTGGCCTGATTTGTGAATCTGTTACCACTGTAGATATTTTATCAAAAGGGAATGCAACGCAGAATGCCTTTCTATCGAACTTTGAGCTATCTACAAGCAATATGCTTTCCCTAGCATGGTCAATCATCAGATTCTTCAGGCTAGCTTCTGTAGGAATGGCCGCATAGCATCCTATATCTGCATCTGCTCCCGTTACGCCAAGGATGCATTTGTCAACGTAATATTTTTTTAAGTTATACTCAGCGTCCGGTCCAGTAACTGTAAAGGTCTCGCTCAAGAGTTCTCCGCCAAGAAGAAAAATTTCTGCGCTTTCATTAGTTAGCAAAATTTTTGCATTTTATCGAGAATAATTTTTGATGATTCTTTCAACTTCTTCAATGGAATAGCCAGTGAACTCTGCAATCATTGATGCAGGATGTCCTAATTGGTGACCTCTCAGTATTGTTGCAATTGTATTTTGCTCTCTTCCTTGCTCAATGCCTTGCTCAAGACCTTTCTTCAATCCTGCCTTTTCTCCGTCTAGATATATATCCATCGAGCTTTTGTTGAACATCTCGTACATCTTATGCCTGCCTGCTTCATATTCCTTATAAAACATCATAGCATCCTTTATTTGGATATTTTTTATTTTTTTCCAATCTGATTGTGAGAAATCTTCCATCAGCGATCCTATGTCATCAGACCCTCTGTATTCGCCGTTTACTAGAATGATGTTGCTTCTGTCTAACAGAGGTCCTAGTCTTTCTTTTCGTCATTGCTTCTAATCCTTCTGTTAAGCACATAAAAAGGTTCGCCTTTTTTATATAAATCTTTTCTGCAGAACACAATCACAAAGGTGCTGGGCAATGCTTTGAAATCCATTCCTGCCTTGAGACTTCCTAAATCAAGCATTGAGGAGTTGTAGCGCATTCTCTCAGGACTCATTCTGCCCACATCATTCTGTATTTCAAAGTTGTATCGCGTTCCACTGTCATCTCGGGCATATACATCAAGATAGAGCGCTCGGTCGTTGGGATGTGCCTGAATCTGCTTCTCTATGTCCACATAATCATTTCTATCTAAAATTCCATCAATCCTGAAGTCAATGTTCAATATTGTTTTTAGAATGCTTTTGACAAGCTCGGTATTGCCACTGAATACACATCTCATCATTCTGTTGTCGAACATAGTCATTTTTTCTATGTCCTTTATGAAAGCCTCTCTTCTCTTGGCCTCAAAAAGAATCTTTTCAGGATTCTTTATATCTGAGATAAGAAAACCATTAACTGCCTTATTTGTCATGCTGCCTCCTCTTTTCCATGTTTTTCCTATGATTTATAAATCTCAAAACCGAGAAAAAATGCTTATTTTCAATGATTTATGTTGTTACGAAATAGAGAATAGTTATCAATATGGCGATTATTATTTATAATTGTTGCAATGAACCATGGAGGTTTTATGAAAAGAATAACCTTGATTTTAGTTTCACTTATGCTCCTATCTAGCTCAATCTTTGCTGGAGACATCATCTTCTCATCTGGAGATGTGAAGATTGAAAGCGTAGAAAGACAATTCATTTCAATCGATGATTTTTATCAGCTTCTTTCAACAGGGGCAGATTATCTTCTTCTTGACAATAGAAAGCCAGAGGACTGGGAAAAGAGCAATATCTGCGATTCTGTCAATGCAGACATGGATGCTGCTGTAACATATGGTGATTATATCAAGGCAATGGACATTCTCAAGAGTGTTCTCAAGAAGGAAACAGGTGCAGAGAATGGCAATGGCAAGAAGATCATCCTCGCTTGCTACACAGGAAATAGATATGCAACAGCTGCTACAAATATCCTCAATTATCTTGGTGCAGACATGTCCAAGATTTACACATTAGAGGGTGGAAATACTGCTTGGAACCAGAGCAAGTATGTACAGTCTGTATTGGATTATGAGGCATCTGTATTATCAAGAGCTGCATCTGCAGGCAAGGCTTCTGACTATGATTGGGGTGATGACTTCAATTTTGCAAAGCGCAAGGGCTCTTCAGATATGGATCTTACAGACGTTCTTGATATCATGACAATCACAACCCCATGTGCATTTGAGAGTGCTGCTCTTCAGTCAGGCTACAATGCTTCATTCAACTATATGAGCATGGAAAGAATTAATAACAATGAAATGCTTGAAGGCACTGGACCAAAGACAGTTTCTATTAAGTTCAATAATGGCAAGACTGCAACAGCAGAGCTCAAGTGGCCTCAGAACACAACACTCGTATCAATTCTTCCTGTTCCTGATGGCAAGAATACTAAGGTTGTATATGGTGTATATGACGATAAGACTCTCTTGGTTCTTTACAACAAGATGGACGAAAGCTACATGCAGAGCGTTATGAATGCTCTTAAGACTGCATATCCAACAGCTATTGCATAAGGCAAGGACTTATATAAAGGCTAATATGCAAAGGGTGGTACAGTATCATTATCTTCAGAGCTCAAGTCAA
>JAGBWX010000037.1 GCA_017629575.1 Spirochaetales bacterium
CCTAAAAATGCTTAGTCTGTCAACTTTTAACAGGTTATCCTATATTTGTATCTTAAAGAAACAATCCATCATCGAAATATAGACAAAATATACAGAATTAAACATTATGTATACTTTTATTGAACATTTAATTATTTTCTGATTGATAAGTTTGAAGTAGTACCAAATTTAAAAATTTTTCTATAGAGATTATTTCACTGAATATTAGTATTGACATGCTCATTTATCAGCTGAATTGCATGTGGAAACCTGAAATTTCAGTTTAGCTCTTCCACTTAGCAAAATATAAAGCCATAATCAGAACTATGATTGAAATCAAACCAGCAAAACCATGCGGAAAAATCGAGATTCCTGCTTCTAAAAGCCAAACAATTAGAGCTTTTCTACTAGCATGTTTTGCCAAAGGGAAATCCATAATAAGACACCCTCTTCTATCTTCAGATACCATCAGCTGCATCGATGCAGTAAAGGCATTAGGCGCTAAAGTTGAATTTTCCAAAGATGGCTCCATCTGCTATGTAGACTCATCTGTTCTCAATTTGAGAGAAGAAGGCATTACCATAGATGCTGGCAATAGCGGCACAACTGAATACCTTTTGCTAGGCCTTGCAGCAAGCCTAGGCATTCCAGTCACAATTACAGGCGATAAGCAGCTGCTATCAAGACCAGTGGGGCCTCTTTCTGCTGCCCTTTCAGACTTGGGTGCAACAATCAATGAAAGTGATGGTCTGCCACCTGTCACAATAAAGGGGCCTTTAAAAGGAGGCTGCACTGTGATAGAGTGCAGAACAAGCCAATATCTATCATCACTGCTTCTTGCTGCACCACTTGCAGAAGGTGATACCCAGATTGATTGTCCCCTTCTATATGAAAAGCCCTATGTGAGAATGACTCTAGAGTGGCTGGACAAAGAAGGCATTGTCTATGAGATATCTGATGATCTTGAGCATGCAAAAATAAAGGGCAATCAGAAATATAGGCCATTTGATGAATACATTGCAGGAGATTTTTCATCTGCATCATTCTTCTTTGCAATGGCCGCAATATCCAAATCCTCTGTTACTGTTAAAGGACTTAATCGAAACGATCCACAAGGAGACAAGGAAATCCTAACAGTCCTGGAAAAGATGGGATGCTTGGTAGAATGGAATGGCAATGAAGTTACAGTCACAGGTCCAGAGAAACTAACTGGCGGGGAATTTGATCTAAACTCGATGCCAGATACCCTTCCAATCCTATCAATTGTTGCAGCATTTGCCACCGAGGATGTTCATCTTACAAACGTGCCTCAAGCAAGAATCAAGGAAACAGACAGAATCTCAACAATGTGTTCCAATCTGAAGCTTCTTGGAGCTAACGTTGAAGAGGAAGATGATGGTATACTTATACATGGAAAAGGTAGCCTACGTGGTGGCAGTGCCAGTGGCTACGGAGACCATAGAATAATTATGGCACTTGCGTCTGCAGCATCTGGTACAGATGAAAGTGTATATATTGACGATATCAAAGCTGCGTCGGTTACTTTCCCGACATTCTTTGAACTATATGAAAGCATAAGGAGCTAGAAAATGTTTGATCTGCGTTCAGATACTTTTACTCTTCCAACAGAAGAGATGAGAAAAGCAATGTACAATGCCGAAGTCGGCGATGATGTATACGGAGAAGACCCTACTGTAAACAAACTGCAGGATATGGGCGCTGAACTTACAGGAAAAGAGAGTGCACTTCTTGTTTCCTCCGGCTGCATGGGAAACCTTATCCCTCTCATGCTCAAAGGAGGTAGAGGCAAGGAAGTAATCTGTGCAAAGGAATCACATATTGCACAGCATGAAATCGGTGCCGTTTGCTCACTTGCTGCAACACTCCCTGTATATGCAGACTCAAAGTTCGGCATCCTTGATCCAAAGAGCGTAGAGTCAAAGATACATGGCGGAGCATACGACGGCTCAGATAGCGCAATCATCGAAGTTGAAAACACAACATCAGGCTTGATTTATCCATTAGAGACTATGAAGGAAATCAAGAAGATTGCAGAAGACCACAATCTTTGGGTTCATCTTGATGGAGCAAGAATATTCAATGCACAGGTTGCATCCGGCATTTCTGTAAAGGAATATGCAGCATGCGCAGATGATATCACATTCTGTCTTTCAAAGGGCCTGGGAACCCCTGCATTCTCACTTCTCTGCGGAGATAAGGAATTCATTGAAGCGGCTAAGAGATGCAAGAAGCTTCTTGGAGGCGGACAGAGACAGGTTGGAATACTAGCAGCAGCAGGCATCTATGCTCTTGAGAATAATGTCGAGCGTCTTGCAATTGACCATGCAAACAGAGAGAAAATCTCAACAGCTCTTTCAGAATCAGGCTGGGCAGATGTTGTGATTTCATCAACAAATATGATCTTCTTCAAAGCTTCATATCCAATGGATAAGGTTATTGCAGCAATGAGAAAGAAGGATATCCTAATGCTTCAGGATGCTGGAATGGGTAGAATCGTAACTAGCCTCAATATATCTGAAAAGGATACTGATGCTATTGTTAAGGCAATCAGAGAACTCAAGGAAGAGGACTTCAGGTGAAAACAGTAATAGCAGTATATACAGGAACAGGTAATTCCCTTTATATCGCATCAAGATTCAAGGATGCGGAGATACATCTTGTAGAGGAATTCTTAAACGGAGATTATGTCCTTCCAGAATCTGTGGATAGCCTGGGAATAATCTTTCCAGTGTACTGTGTTGGCATCCCACATCCAGTCAAGCGTTTTATTGAAGAAGTCTTAGGGAAAAGAGACAACTCCGAACTTGGATACCTCTTTGCAATAAACACAAATGGTGGCATGAAAGGCCATGCAAACTATCAAATGGAGATGCTCCTTGCAGAGAATGGATTGCGTTTAGCTTATGCGAACAGCATTAGAATGCCTGATGCATATCTTCCACTTACAAGAAAATTCCCATCACAAAAAGAGGCTCTTGAAATGATGGGAAAAGAGGAAGAAAAGCTGGCTGAGATTATCAATGACATTGAAACAAATCAAATCAAGCTTCCTAGAAAGGGGCTCTTCCCACACATGGTAAGAAAGATAACAGAGAATGCTAATAGACCGCACAAGAAGAATGGATTAACTCTTAGCGAAAGCTGTGTGGGTTGCGGAATCTGCGAAAAAATCTGTCCAAATGGAAACATCGAGATTGTAGAGGGGAAGCCTATATTTAATGATAAGTGCCTATCTTGCTATGCCTGCTATCATAGGTGCCCAGAGCATGCCCTCAAATACAAGAATGTTAAAGGACAGTACAAAGGACTTCAGGAAACATCAAAGCTATTCAGACGATAAAAAAGAGGGGCTCGCCCCTCTTTTTAACTATAAAGCCTTTACAGCCTTTGCAATCTTTTCCAAAGCATCCTGAACCAACGCTCTACTTGTGCCGTAGTTTATTCTGACAAAGTCCTTGTATTGCTCTCCGAACCAAGTTCCATCATTCATTGCAATGCCAGCTTCAACGCCAAAGAATCTAGAAAGAATGCCACCGCCGGCACCACCTTTATACCTTTCAGGATTTGAAAGAACCTTTTTCTCAATCTTATCGTAGATAGCACTGCAATCGAGGAATGTAACAAAAGATGCATTTCCATTTGCTAGCACAATCTCAGGACAGTTTCTTTTCAAAAACTCTCTAATAAAGTCTGCATTTCCCTTAAGATAGCTGCAGAGTTCGAGATTATAATCAAGGCCGTCTTGGTATGCAACCTGAGTGAGCTCTCCAATTAGGAATCCAGGGCTGGTAAGCCAAAGGGCAGACTGTTTCTTCTTAAATGTCTTTTCCATCTCCTCGTCTGAGAAGATAGCAATTGCAGAGTGTTCTCCAGCAACATTGAATGTCTTTGATGGGGCGAGGTATGTGATACACTTAGCGCCAATATTCTCATTGGCCTTACCCATTGGGAGGTGATCAACGCCTGTGTGCACTAAGTCCGCATGAATCTCATCTGATACCACTGGAATATCATACTTTTTTGCTGTCTCAAGCACGAATTTAAGATCATCCCTTGAAAATACCAAGCCTGATGGATTGTGTGGAGAACAGAAGAGAATCATCTTTGACTCGCTTGCCATAGCGTCAAAGCGCTCCCTATCCAAATAGAATTCACCGCTTCTATATCCAAGTTCGTAGTCATGCATGATTCTATCAGATCTCAGGCATAGCTCTCTAAAAGGACGATATGTTGGAGATGGGACAAGGATTTTATCGCCTACATTGGTAAACAAGTCGATGGCTAATGCAATACCATGCAGCAGCCCCATTGTATAGAGAACATGAGCGCTATCCACATTCCATCCATGCTTCTTCTCGAGCCACGAAGCTGCTATTGATGAAAACTTATCAAACACAGGATAGCCATAAACACCACTATCTGCCATCTCCTTTGCCTTTGCCTGAATATGAGGCTCAGGTGCGAAATCCATATCTGCAACCCAGAATGGAAGCGCATCCGGATTTGCAGAGATGCTCTCAATAGCTCCCTTATTCCATTTGACGCTATTTGTCTTGGTTCTATCTACTGTGATGTCAAAGTTCATAATTCCACCTCGTTTCCGTCTTTATCCCAGATAGGACCTGCAGAGAAGTCCCTTACATAGCATAGTCTTCCATAGCATTTTTTGCCATAGAGTTCCTCCATAGCTCTTACATAAGTTGTGATTTGGCCTTTATGCTCAGCTGGTGTCTTATACTTATCTGTCTTATAGTCAATTACAAGATTATAATCATCTTTAAAAACAACAAGGTCAGCAGAGCCCTGAAGAACTCTATCCTCATCTGGGTAATAGAATTCAATTTCAGTCCCAACTTCACATTCACCGACATTCTCTCTATAGAAGTCTGTAGATACAAAATCATCTGCAATGCGCTTTGCCTCTGAAAGTAGAAGGTCCAAGTTTTTGGCTTCAACTTCGCTATCACACTCAAATTCTGTGATTGCTGCAGCACCAGACAACTTTTCCTCAAGCGCTTGGTGCACCCAAGAACCAAAGCCGGTTCTGAAGGATGGATGCTCTGCTGTTATTGAATCTATAGAAAGAGATGGTAGCCTATGACCCTTTTCGGAGGACTCAATATCTACATGAGAGGCATCTTTTGCCGCAACCTTCTTCTTATTCCAGATAGGCTCAGGATAGCTTGTTGCATTCTCATACCAGATAAAATCTCTCTTCAAGGACGAAAGAGAGCCTATATTTGATTGCTTCTCAATCAAAGGCACAAAAGAGAACTTAATATCCCAATTCTTCTGCTCATCGCCCTCCATCGCCTCATCAAGAGCTCTCTTGTAAATTGTATATAACGATTCTGAAGAACCACTGTCTGAAGGCTCTTTAGCAATTAAAATCAAATGATTTACAGCTCTAGTCAGTGCAACATAAAGAATTCTTTTATGTTCTGCCTTGAGCCTTTTATCAGTCCACTTATTGAAGATTCCAGAATAAGGGTTCTTTACACCGTCTTCCGTAATCAAGTCAGAAAGGTCCCATCCGATAAATGGCTGAGTGGCAGTTGAGACATTTATGAACGGAGAAGACTCACTCTTGAAGCCATCTCCCATCGCTGCAACCATTACAATCGGGAACTCAAGGCCTTTGGACTTATGAATCGTCATCAGCTTGACGCCTCTGCTTTCGATACGCCCAATTGAGATTTTATCAAGCTTTCCAGCCTTACCCACTATAGGACGCAAATAATCCAATACCTCTACAATCCCCAAGCCATCTCCATCTAGCTCATTTGCCAATGTCCAAAGATAGTCGTAATGCTCGCTATACATGGAAAGATTGCCTGATGACTGAATGTATGTATGATAGCCAGAACTGTAATAAAGCACATCCAGAATAGATGGAAGAGACTCTCTGCCCACCATATTCTTCACTTTTTCATACAATGTCTTGAGGTTTTCATACGCTGCTTTATCGCAAGGATCATCAAAAACAACATCCTCACAGAAGGCTTCAAAGCCCTCAGCATCTCCGAGAAGGAAATCCTGTCCAGATGGGGAGATTCTAGCAAATGGAGAATTAATCACAGACATGAATGCCAGCTTATCCTCTGGATATGCAACAATCTGGAGGAAGTTGAAGATGTCGTAGGCAATGCCATCGAGAGTTGAGGAAGTTGACTCTACAACTGTATATGGAATACCCCTATGTCTGAATTCCTTCTCAAGGCTCATTTGGATAGAAGAGGTTCTGTAAAGCACTCCGATATCGTCAAAGTCTGGCCTTCTCAAACCTCCATTGGAATCTGGTATCATATACTCATCGCCATTTACCATATCCAATATCTTTTCTGCGATGTATATAGATTCAGACTCATTTGAAGATAAGAACTTTGCGTTCTCTTCCCTGCTTCTCTTCTCGTAAGGGATGGTTGCCAATTCGATAACTGGAGAGAAATCAGAGAGCGCTCTACCGGCGTCAATCCCTCTTGCTTCTGCTCGATAATCGCCCTCTTCAAAGCCCCTAATGAGACTTACAACCTCTTCATTTCTATCTGTGCAATATTCATCTGCTTCAAAAACATGAGAAAATACATCGTTGAAATGATTTACAAGCTGAGGCTCAGACCTATAATTTGCTCCAAGAGTAAGCGAAAGGCCATTCATCTTATCAACAATTTCCTGCTTTAAGGAGTTGAATACAGATACATCAGCACCTCTGAATCTATAGATTGACTGCTTGTCATCACCAACCAAGAAAAGCTTTTTAGGATCAAGGTCCTCTGCTCTAGGAATTCCTTCACTATGGATATCGCACCTTTCAGAAAGAAGATATAAAAGGTTTCTCTGCTCAATGTTATTGTCTTGGAACTCATCGACCATGATGTAATCAAACCTGGACTTATAGTAATCCCTGATTGCAAGATCTTTAGTCAGAACCTCTTTAGCAATAGCCTGTACATCAGCAAAGGACAGAATAGCTCTTGCTCTCTTTTCCCTGTTGTATAGATAAACAAAAGCTCTGAATGCCTTGTCGATGCTAACCTGGTGAGGCTCATTGATAATCATCTGCTTCAAAGCTTTCAGCTCTTCAAGAGCTTCTCTATATGCCTTGAGGTACACATCCTTGATAGCCTTATTTGCCTCTGGGCTATCAGCTTGCTTTGCATTACCAACCTTCAGCTCAGGAAATGATGAAAGGTCAGAATCCCTGATGATTTCAATTAGCTCTGAGAGATTCTCACATTTCTTATCAAGCTGAGATAATTCAAGCAGAGCCTTATCATATTCTCCATTCAAGAATATAGATTTGGAACACTTAGAACTGACATGCCCCGCTATAGATGCCATCTCATTGAGTATAAGCTTAATCCTGGATATAGGATCATATTTGATGCAATAGTATGTTATAAGAGGCATATAGAACTCTTTGTCAGTATCTGGAGAGAGCTCTGTAAGAATATTGGTATTATCCGCAATTTTATCCAGCGCATCGGCCAAAGTTGAAGGTTCTATATATGAGCTGAGAATATTCAGTCCATCTACAATCTCTGCATTAGAGACTATAGGGCAGATGGCATCCACTGAAGTGCTTGCTGTAGTAAGGGTTGTGTATACCTTGTTTATAAGCCTCTTTCTGGTATCTGAATCCTCAAGGCTAAAGTCTCTGGATATTCCATACTTCAGGCATCCGGCCCTTGCAATCTCAGTCCAAAATGAGTCCATTGTAGATATGGCAGCATTAGGAAACTTATCCTTTAACTGCAAGCCAAAGTTATCATCAGCTTCAGCCATAGCACTGAGGAGAGCGTGTATTCTGCCATACATTTCCGCAGCAGCTTTTTTTGTGAATGTAATTGTAAGAATCCTGTCTGCATCAACGCCATCATTTACAAGACGCAGAAATCTCAGGGACAGAACGGTGGTCTTTCCAGAACCAGCTCCTGCAGATACTATAGTCGCACGATTTGAGAATACGACCTTTCTCTGATCCTCACTCAGTTTTTTTGCAGACAACTTCAGAACCTTTTCAAAATCCATCATCTAACCACCATATTCCTTCTGCATATTGCCTTGAATGAACATCCTGCACACTCATCAAAATCATCAGTCAAACTTCTCTGTCCAGACTTTATGCCTGATGCAGCATCAATCAATCTCTTGAATTCTCTGCTATCGTCATCAATATTGGTGTTCTCCAGCACTTCGCAGAACTTATTGTGCTTGAGGAACAGGAACTTTCCTTTATCAACACTCTCACCGAGCTTTTCAAGTATGAATCTATAGATAAAGAACTGAAGTCGCTTATCTTCCAATTCCTTTGCTGTGTATTTCTTTCCAGACTTGTAGTCATAGATAATGAGATTCCCAGTAGAGCTATCAACACCAACCTTGTCAGCAAAGCCCTTAAGAGAAAAACCATTCTCTTCAAAGTCAGCACTAAGTCGCATCTCTATACCATCTTCATATGGCTCTGATTCAGACACTATTAGTTCTGCCATATGAACGAGATTATCGAAAAACTTATGACGTATATATTGGATGAATGTATCTGATGCAGAAGCCGAACCCCTTGGCATCTTCCTCAATAGCTCTTCTCCACTTTCCCTGTCAAAGGAATACTCCATGCCATTCTTCCAAGCTTCCATCTCCTGATTGAAGTACTTTTCCAAATTGATGGCAGGATTGTGGCCATCAAATCTGAAGAATCGCTCCATGACTGAATGAAGCCTAGTGCCAAGCTCTCTCCTATCAGTCTTGGATATATCATAAGAAGGAAGATTCTTAAGACCATATTCATATTGCAATGAATATGAGAAAGGACATTTTTCATATTCAGATACGCTGGTAAAGGAAAGCTTCGGATTGCTCTCCTTGGCAGAAACAAATCTTTCTTCGCTTGGCAGTTTCTTCAAGGAAGCACTCTTAGCTTTTTCATAGCCTTCTTTTTGCAATCTGAAAATATTGCCTTTTCTATCATTTGACGCCTCAGCTCTCCAGCTATCATCTTTATCAAGAACACCAGGAACCTCGTTTTCTGAAAGATAAGCTAGAGGAAGCTCTGCGCCTGTTGAAGTATTGCGGCTGCAGGAAAGGTATACGTTTTCATTAAATGCGATATAAGAGCTGATCAGACCTTCTGTGATTCTTACGCCATCATCCAAGCCTGCCCTCTCATATTCAGAGAGGAACTCACCATCTCTGATTGTCTTGGAGCTCTCCTTC
>JAGBWX010000038.1 GCA_017629575.1 Spirochaetales bacterium
ACTGTAAGAGAACCACCATAGCCAGAACCACCAAGTTCGAGCAAGTAGCCACCAATATCACCATTGTCCTTTGTTAGTGGAGCAACAGCTCTAATAGCAGGATACTCAGGAAGTGAAACCTTTAAAGATTCACCAGGAGTCATACCACCAGAAACAGCCTTGGCAGCTTCAAGATTAGCTGCAGCCTGATTAGCTGCGATTCTTGGTGTTGTAACAGAGTTAACAAAAGCACAAAGAGATGCACAAACTGCGCAGATAGCAAAGAGGATGATGCCAGTCTTGAGATAATTCTTCATTACTTAGCCTCCTTTGCTTTCTTTTCAGGCTTAACAAAGCCAAACTTCTTAACCTTAACATATCTGTCGATAGTTGGAGTCATCATGTTCATGAGCAAGATAGCCAATGACACACCTTCTGGAAGTGAACCGAAATATCTCAAGAGGAATGTAAAGAAGCCACATCCAATTGCAAAGATAATCTCACCTGCAGGTGTTGTTGGTGTTGTTACCCAGTCAGTAGCCATGAAGATAGCTCCAAGCATGAGACCGCCAGAGAAGATTGGAAGAAGAATTTCACCTGAGAAGAGACCGTTGCCATATGGAACGCCACCGAAAATCCAAGCAAGGATTCCGAATGAGCCAATGAAGCATACAGGGATTCTCCAAGCAATGATGCCCTTATAAAGAAGGAAGAGACCTCCGAGGATAAGGAGAAGTGCACTTACTTCACCAATGCATCCTGCAGTATTTCCAAAGAATGCATCAACAGCGAAAGGATTGATTCCAAGAACCTCTCCAATCTTTGATGCGAAATCTGTTACAGGTCTTCCGTTGAGAAGGTTGTACTGATCGCCTGTCATCCCCATTGAAAGACCAGTCTTCAAGACTGAAAGAGGAGTTGCACCAGAGAATGCATCTGGAACAATGTGGTTTGCATAACCTGCTCTAGAAATAACATCGGCAGAGCCCATCAATGTTCTTGGGAGCGAGAATGCACTCATCTGAGAGGTGAATGAGAAGAATACGAAAATTCTTCCACCAATTGCTGGGTTAGCCCAGTTTGCACCAAGACCACCGAATGTCCACTTTACAACTGCAATTGCGAAGAATGATGCAAGAACAGGAATGTAGAACGGAATCTGAGGAGGCATGTTCATGCCAATCAAGAGTCCAGTTACTATTGCGGAGTAGTCATTGATTGTATACTCCTTGGAAACCTTTCCAAGAAGATACTCTGCAAGGACAGCAGATGCAACAGATACTAGAACTGTGATAAGAGCGCTCAAACCGAATACGTAGATACCCCACAATGTTGCAGGAAGGAGCGCAATGATTACATAGAGCATGGACTTGTCTGTGGAAAGTGGTCCATGAATATGTGGGCTGGTTCTAACTTTAATCATTTCTTCCTCCCCAACTTCTTTCCGAGCTTAAAGCCCTGTACTAGTGGAATGTGAGATGGACATGTATATGCACAGCATCCGCATTCCTTACAATCCATGAGGCTGTACTCATTCATAGCTTCCTGGTATTTGCCATGCTTGATGAGTCTGAACATCCTGTTAGGCTGGAGACCCATTGGACAGTGCTGTACGCACTTTCCGCAAGATACGCATGGGAAGCTCTTTGAATCATCGATTGTGAGTGGAAGTGCAAGAAGACCAGATGAACCCTTCACAGTTGGAGTCTGATCGTCAGATACTCCAAAGCCCATCATAGGACCGCCAGATACGAGCTCTGAGAGATCATCCTTTGTTCCACCTGCAAAGTTGATAAGTTCTGAGAACTTTGTTCCAATTGGAGCAATGACATTCTTTGGCTCATTGATAGACTCGCCAGAGATTGTGATAACTCTCTCAAACAGTGGCTTATGGAACTTTGCTGCCTCGTAAATAGCGAATGTTGTTCCGAGGTTGCAGACAACAGCGCCAATATCAAGAGGGAGCTTGCCAGATGGAATCTCTCTGTTGATACAAGCCTTGAGAAGCTGCTTCTCATCACCCTGTGGATACTTCATCTTCAGAGGCTGAATTATGATTGGATAGCCAAGAGCTTTTGCTCTCTCTTCGAGATGCTCGATTGCATCCTTCTTATTGAGCTCTACACCAACGATGATATTCTCTGGCTCAACGGCCTTAGCTGCAACCATGATGCCTTCAAGAACTTCGTCTGCCTTTTCAAGCATCAAACGATAGTCACATGTGAGATATGGCTCACACTCTGCGCCGTTAATTACAAGGTATTCAACCTTCTTGCCAAGCGGTATGGAAAACTTTACTGAGGTTGGGAATGTTGCTCCGCCCATGCCAACAATACCCATAGACTTAATCAGAGCCTGAATCTCTTCTCTGCTCTGGTTCTTCCAGTCATATATTTCAGTAAATGGATTTGTCTGCTCTTCATTAACCTTTATTACGAGGGCATCAGCAACTGCGCCAGAAGCAAGTTCAACCTTGCGAATCTCAGTTACAACGCCATCGACTGGGCTATGGACATCTGCAGAGATAAAAGAAGAAGCCTGTCCAATCAACTCACCCTTGGAAACTGTATCGCCCTTGGCCTTTAAAGCCTTGGCTGGAGCTCCGAGATGCTGGGACATAGACACAATAAGTTCCTCAGGAAGAGGAAGTCTTACAATGCTCTTATCCTTAGCTAAGTTCTTTTTGTCAGCAGGATGTACGCCGCCTCTAGAAAAAGTGGCACTCTTTAACACGAAATAATACTCCTTATCTGTTATGACTCAATAATAAACTTAAACGGTCAAAATCGCAATTGAACAAGCAATTTTTGGTATAAAAGTACGCAGTTTTTAGGCTATTTTTAATGTTTTGTTGATTTTTTCATCATATTTCGAGCAAATTTTTCAGCTATCGATAATTATATAGCGAAATTATTGGATAAAAAAATAATCATTGCCCCTGTCTGCCACAATAATTAAGTTGTCTTACAACTGCTAATCTGCGATAATCAGAGCCATGAATAAGCTTTTCCAGTTTGCCTATTCAAAGCTTAGGGGAATCAGGGTTTATGCGCTTGTCGGTCGCTCCGGCACAGGAAAAAGCCATCACTCCAAGCAAGTTGCGGCAAAGCACAAGATAGATTTGATCATTGACGATGGTTTATTGATCAAGGGGGATAGAATCCTCGCAGGACACTCTGCAAAGGAGGACCCCAACTTTCTTACTGCCGTTAGAACTGCTGTTTTCGATGATCCTGAGCACAAAAATGAAGTTGAAGACGCTCTCTTGAAACAGAGATTCAGACGAATACTCATTATCGGAACCTCTGAAAAGATGATTTTCAAAATCACCAAGCGCCTCAATCTACCGGAGCCCGAAAAGATCATACACATCGAGGAAATTTCATCACCTGAGGATATCGAATTGGCAATGCGAATCAGGTTCACAGAAGGAAAGCATGTAATTCCTGTACCTCCTATTGAGATTACAAGATCAGCACCACAGATTGTATATGACTCACTCAAGGTTTTTCTTGGAAGAGCTAAAAACGGAAAAGTGCAGACATCCGAAAAGACTATCGTACGCCCTGAGTTCTCACGCCCTGCAAAGGACGACATCTCAGAAGCTCAGCTTACACAGATGGTTAAGCACGCAATCGGTGAATATGATGCAGTAATCAAGGTCAAGAAGGTACGTGGCGTAAAGACTCCAGACTCAAGCTACGCAATCTATGTTACCCTTCTCCTTCCTATTAGACACTATATGTCTACATCTATTTCCGATCTTCAGGATTATATATCAGAATGCCTCGAAAAATATGGAGGCATTCTTGTTAAGAGAGTTACTATCGAGATTGAGGAATGGGGCTAGAGATCGTGAGATTCAGCCAGTGTCTTTGGCTCTGACTTTGCTCCCCCTCTCGTCTCTTCCATCTTCACAGGTCCCTTCTTTATCGCCTTTTTCCTGCTAGGGCTCTTGGAATCTCCAGGCTTGCGCTGTGCTGTATTTGCCCTCTTTGCAGACTGAACACGCTTCTTTGCTGTCTTTCTACCCTTGTTTGTTGAATATCCATAGTCAGCAAGAATCATGCTTGCAGCCTTCTCAAGCTCATAGTTTGGAGGAGTTGCAGGACTAACAAGGATCTTTGCCTGTCTAAATACATCCTTGAAGATTTCATCCGTTGACAGGTCTTCGAGCTTGTCAAACATGATTGCAGGTTTAATCATGTGGTAGAACATATCGCTCTTAGATACCTTCTCACCATCCTCCCTGCTTGCTGAGACTTTGTTATCGAGCTCCTTGAGAGATGCAATGACAGCTGGGAACCCCACATAGACAGAGTAGCAAGGCAAAATATACTGTAGGAGCTTATACTTGTAGAGACACTGCATAATCTCAGCAGAACAGCCAGAAGAAAGGATCTTCATAATCTCTTCAGTCATCCTGGATGTTGAGCAAGAACCAATGCATGGAGCATTCTTCTTTATAGCCAACTTGACATTCAGCTTGAGGGCAAAGCCTGTAGACACATGGTACTTAATTGCCCTAAGCATTCTTACTGGATCTTCGGAGAATGAATACTTAAGAGGGATGAGAGAGCGAATGACCTTCTTCTTAAAGTCTTCCATGCAATCGCAGAAGTCCAAAAGCTGACCATTCTGTGGATTGTAATAAAGTGCATTGATAGAGAAGTCTCTTCTCTTTGCATCCTGCTCAATTGTTCCAAAGATATTGTTGTTGCCTTCTTCAAAGTTCTCTTCCTCAGAGCGGAAAGTCGTAACCTCGATAATCTTTTCACCAAAGAAAAGATGGACAATCCTAAATCTTTTTCCAATAATTCTTGAGTTCCAGAAAAGACGCTGAACCTGTCTTGGGGATGCAGATGTTGCGATATCAAAATCTTTTGGGATCCTGCCAAGCATCAAATCCCTGATTGAGCCACCAACAACATAAGCCTCAGCGCCTGATGCCTGAAGTTTCCTGATAGCCCATAGCGCATCCCTATCGATCATTGAGTTTTTGATAGGATGCTCTTTATTTGTATATATTTTCGCAACAGGAACGGATTTACCCTTTCCATCTGTCTTATATCTGATAAACACGAGGCTTATAATATCTTTAATTTCGAACGTAAGCAACTGATGGACACGACAAATGGCTTCAAGCATGCTTTAGCATGTTTCTATAATCTCAAAAAAAGGTTACAATGCTGGTGTTTCAGAAAATTGATAACTTTAACTATCTTTGCAGTAAGAGGTTCATATGATAGATCCAGTAATCCTGAAGGGTTTCAGGGACAGTCTCCCATCAGAGGAGATTCCAAAGAAGAAAATCATCAGAAAGCTTGAAGATGGCTTTGCATCCTATGGCTTTGTTCCAATCGATACTCCTGTTCTCGAATATACAAACGTACTCCTTGGAAAGGGTGGCGGCGAGACAGATAAGCAGGTATTCCACTTTGAGGACAATGGTGGAAGAGAGGTTGCTATGCGCTTTGACCTCACTGTTCCTTTCGCAAGATTCCTCGCTGCACATACTTCTGAGCTTGCAATCCCATTCAAGAGATTCCACATCAACAAGGTATGGAGAGGCGAAAAGCCACAGAAGGGAAGATATCGTGAGTTCATCCAGTGCGACTTTGACATTGTTGGCGTAGACAATGCATTGGCTGACTATGAAATCCTCTCAATGATGCACTCCTCATTCAAGCTTCTTGGAATCGATGGATATACATTCCACCTCTCACACAGAGGACTCTTCAACACCTTCCTCGAAAAGCTCGGGGTTCTCGACAAGTCTGTCGATATCCTCAGAACTGTAGATAAGCTGAGAAAGATTGGCGAGGAAAAGGTTGTTGAGATGCTCAATGAGATCACAGCAGACGATGAAAAGTCCAAGAAGATTCTCGCATATATCACAGCAGGTGAAGGCTGCAGCTTCAGAGAGACACTTGATGATCTCAAAGAGCTTGCAGGTGGTGATTGCCCAGCATCTGAGAGACTTGAGGAAATCTATACACTCCTTTCAGAGACAGGCATTGCAGACAAGTTCGTTCTTGACCCATCAATCACACGTGGTCTTGACTACTATACTGGCATTGTTTACGAAACTTTCTTAGACCAGCTTCCTTCTCTCGGCTCAGTATGCTCAGGTGGAAGATACAATGACCTTGCATCTCTCTATACAAAGGAGAGACTCCCTGGTGTTGGCTCATCAATCGGACTTGATAGACTCCTCGCAGGTCTTGAAGAGCTCAAGAGCCCAATTCTCGAGAATACAGCAAGTGCAGATGTTATGGTAATCCATCGCCCAGAGGATAGAGTCAAGGCACTCAAAGCTGCTGCAGAACTCAGAGAAGGCGGCATCAGAGTAGACGTATATCTTGCTCCAGAAAAGAAGATGAAGCAGATTTTTGAATATGCAGAGAAGAATAGAATCCCATTCTCTCTCACATTCTCAGATTCAACTTATAACCTCAAGAACCATAATACTAGAGAGACCTTCTCATCAGAGTGCCTTTCTGAGGTAATCAAGGCAGCTCTCGCTTGATGGATTTCAAATCGCTTCCAGTCTACAGGCACAAGGAGAGCATCATCGATGCTCTCCAGAAGAGCCAAGTAATAATTGTAGAAAGCCCTACAGGATCAGGTAAGACAACTCAAATTCCCCTGATCCTAAAGGAAGCCGGATATGATAAGGCCGGCATCATCGGCATAACACAACCAAGGCGTATTGCAACACTTTCAATCTGCGAATTTATAAAGAAGCAGATCAAGGATGAAGGTGCCTACTGCGCATACACAATGCGCTTTTCAGATACTTCAACGCCAGAAACCAGAATAAAGATAATGACAGATGGAATCCTTCTTCAGGAGATTAAGGATGACCATCTCATGTCCAGGTACTCTGTATTGATGGTCGACGAAGCTCATGAAAGAAGCCTGAACATAGACTTCATCTTGGGCTTAGTCAAGGAAGTCATCTCTGAGAGAAAAGACCTAAAGGTCATCATCTCATCAGCAACTATCAACACAAAAACATTCTCAGAGTTCTTCGATGGCGCTCCTATAATATCCATTGATAGCAAGCCATATCCAGTTGACGTTCAATATATCCCAGCTCTCCTCACACGAGATAACGAAGAGGAATATTACCAGAAAATCGTAGATATTTGTCGCAAAGCTCATGAGGATGAAAACGGTGGGGATGTCCTTGTATTCCTTCCTGGAGAGGCAGAGATCAAAGCCTGCATGACAGCCCTCTATCTATCTCCAATAGCAAGCAATTTAGAGCTCTATCCGCTCTATGGAAGACTTTCAAAGGAAGAGCAGGAAGAGGTCTTTACTCCAACATCTCCTGGAAAGACCAAGGTTGTTGTTTCAACAAATATTGCAGAGACATCAATCACAATCGATGGAATTAGAACTGTTATCGACTCAGGCATGGCCAAGGTCAACTTCTACAACCAAAGAAACTTCACATCATCACTTCTCCCTGTTCCAATCTCTCGCGCATCCGCCGATCAGAGAAAAGGAAGAGCTGGAAGAACTGCATCTGGAGTCTGCTATAGATTGTATTCACTTGAAAACTTCGAAAGAAGGAGCGAGTTCACTGAAGAGGAAATTCTACACTCCGATTTAGCAGAGGTTGTATTGAGGATGAGTGAGTTGGAAATCTACAATACAGAGACATTCCCATTCATTACACCTCCGAAAAAAGATGCCCTAAAATCTGCAGAAGAAACACTAATCTTGATTGGAGCAATTGAAAGAGACCATCATTTGACTTCTGTTGGAGAAATGATGATTAAGTTCCCTCTCCTTCCAAGGCTCTCCAGAGTTATTGTTGAAGCAATACTCAACTACCCTTCCGTACTCTCCAATGTTATTACTTCTGTAGCATACCTATCTACAAAATCACCATTTATTCTCCCGTCAGGAGAAGAGCTCCAGGCAAGAGATGTGCACCATACAATGGGTGACAAAATTTATGGAGACTTTGTAGCGCAGCTTACGCTCTACAGAAAATACACAGCAATATCTGGCAAGAAAGAGAGAGAAGCCTTTTGTAAGAACCACTATCTCGATTGGCAGACAATGGAAGAAATTGTACATATCAAGTACCAGCTTGAGGACATTGTATGCAGCATGGGTGTTCCTGTTCTAGAAGGTGGCTCCGTGTCCGAATACTTCTCTTGTCTTGTCTCCGGCTTAAGACAGTACGTATGCAGAAAAATCGATAGATTCTCATTCAGAAGCGCCTTTGCAGACAAAATCCATATCCATCCAGGCTCTGCTTGGTTCAAGAATGTACCTGACTATATCCTCGCTGGTGAAATTGTACAGACAACAAAAATGTACGCAAGGACAGTCTCACCTCTTAGGTATGAGTGGATTGCAGCTGTGGATCAGGATCTCATCAGAGCGCTTTCTGAGAAAGGTTTCAGAAACAAGGAGAGAGAGGCAAAGGTTGCATCCAATGAGCTTGAAAGCTTCCGCGTTTCAGATGGGAAGAAAGACCGCTATATCGTACCTCTTGGATATGCTGGAAGACTCAAGGGAAGAAGCGATACAAAGATTTATCTATCTCTAGGAAAATACATTTCTAAAAATTCCATCAAGACCAATAGGCTCGACAAGGAATTCAGACTCATACCAATGGTCAAGGGGCCTCTTTCAGAGAAGCCTAGGGGTGCTGTATCTATAGCAAAGAAAGAATATCGAGAGCTTGCACACTACATGGATTACATATTCAAACCTTTTGTGACTGGAAACAGAGAGTTTTCATTCTTGGCTCTGAAGGACTGCGGTGGTGAAAAATACTCACTGCTCCCAATGCCATCAATCGGATCAGCCTGCAAGGAAACAATGTTTGCACTTGCGTCAATTATCGATGGTCTGCCAAAAAAGGAACAGAAACTCAGACAGAGAGCGGAGCTCTTGCTTTTAAAGATAGAAAATGCTTTAGACTTTGATATCTAGAAGTAGTATTGTTTTCTGGAAAAGCAGATAGAAGCTTAATATGAAACAAGGCTGTGACACAATGCCACAGCCTTTTTCTTCAATCGTTTATATTGCTATCTAAGATAGAATCTATTTCATCAAGGCTTATATTGAGAAATGAAGATATTTCACGCTTGCTTCTACCTTCATTAATCGCCTTAAGAATGATGTCCCTTTCGCCTTCAGCCCTTCCCGCAGCTTTCCCTTCCGCAATTCCTTCTATTTTTCCAGCATTGAAGTAGGCATCCTTTTCCTGGATAGACAAGACATCTTTGATTTCGTAGATGGATCTCACTGTGCGCTCATCTCCTTTTGCAGATTTTACCACATCTTTGACAACTTCGTCCTCAATTTTAGCTGGGTCTGGTTCCAACATGCTCCTTATAAGCATACCCAGTTCTCCACTAGCCAAGGCTAACATGTTCACATGGTAGATGAAACTTTCATCGCCATACTCTTTTTCATCATCCGTTATTCTTGTGACAAATGTCACAGCTTTTCCATTTCCAATTACATCGCCTTTGGTAAAAACAATATGTATGCTCATAGGCAACTTATCATAGCTAAGCCCAGCCTTTAGCGATGATATATCGGACGCAGCACAATAGTATCTAACTCTCTTTACAGGCATTCTGGATGGGACATTCTCCATCTCTATATGGCACACATTCCCGTTATTGTCAGTCGCATATGCATCAAGATATACAGAATGGTTGCCATTTGCGCTGAAGCGAATCTGATGATTTGTCGAGACAACCTTAATCTCTCCAATAGTCTCCATCCTGCTGCCAATAACTACTGATAAAACATGAGAAAAAAGCCTAGGATCTCTCATAAGCGTTAAAAACAACTCGTTATCTGAAAGACACATTGTCTGAACTTCAAGTCTTATTCTCTGAAGTTCTTCATTATCGTAGTTCCTTTTTACTTCAGTTTCATTTCCCACAGATATCCTCCTTACATAGTCCTTAGATGCTATATAAATCAAAATATCCTCAGGTTTTGCTGAGTTTTGAAAATGCTATGCCACTCTAGAAGTCCCATTCTAGCGAAAATGGCGTTGGATTTTATTGCAAAGCCCTAATATTACAGGACAAATGATGTTATCTCGTTATCTGACAAGGTTGTTAAAACAGGTTTTCCCTGTCCTTCCATCAATACGAATTTAACAGACCCAGAACTCTTCTTCTTGTCTTTTTTTGTTGCAAGGAGATAACTGTCAGCAATGCTTTCTGGAACCCTATAGCTAATGTCGAAAGGATAGCTTGCTATCAGGGCCATGGCCTTATCATAGTAATCTTTATTTAAGACTCCCTGCTTTAGACTAGCATCAAAAGCCCTTGCCATGCCCCATGCAACACCTTCTCCATGTGACACGCCATAGCTAGAGATAGATTCCAAGGCATGTCCAAAAGTATGACCTAGATTCAAGAAGCTTCTTATACCCTTCTTCTCATCTGGATCTAGCTCTATAAAATACTTTTTAACCAAAAGAGATAGCTCTACCATTTTTGACATTACTTGAAGATCCCTAGAAAGTATTGCATTTCGATTTTCTATCATGAACTCGTAGAGAGCCTCATCCTGAGATAGAAATGCATGCTTAACAACCTCTCCCAGGCCTGAAATATACTCTTTTTCACTCAAGGTATTGAGCGTTTCAAGGCAAATGAGGATATCTTCTGCAGGATAGAAGGTTCCGACGAAGTTCTTCAAACCCAAATAGTCAATTGCAGTCTTTCCTCCAACTGATGCATCAACCATTGAAAGAAGCGTTGTAGGAACAAGCACAACCCTAGCCCCTCTCATATATATGCTTGCGGCAAAGGCTGTCATATCGCAGATGACACCGCCTCCAATGGCGATGAATACACTATCTCTAGCAATGGATAATTCAACAGCCTTCTTTAGAATGAGATCGATAGATTCCCATTTCTTCTCACTTTCGCCAGGAGGCAGGACAATTGAGTTTTTAGGCTTATAAGAAAGAATGTTCTCTGTATTGGAATCAAACACATAAAGCACATTATTGCCATATTCTTTAAGCTTTTCATTCAATTCATCGATGGAAAGAGAGAAATATACATCAGAAGAAATCCCTCCCTTGAGAGTTGCTGTAAATACTTTATCCATAGCAACATTC
>JAGBWX010000039.1 GCA_017629575.1 Spirochaetales bacterium
CAACACTTGGAATGGGGGATGAGGAGATGAAGGAAATTGCATCAATCATCGCTCTTGTTCTCAGAAACGCAAAGCCAGTAATCCTCACTAAGGGTGAGACTGCAGGAAAGGTATCCAAGAACAAGGCTAAGGTTCCTCAGGACGTTATGGATGAAGCAAAGAGCAGAGTTCAGGCTCTCTTAGACAAGTATCTCTTGTATCCAGAGCTTGATATGGAAGTTCTCTCTGCAGAGTTCCCACTCGCATAATGAAAGTCATTAGATAGTTCTAAATAGCTAGGTTGCCAACTTCTAGAAACATCTAGGGAAAGGCAACCTATTTTTATTCATTCTTAAGTAGTTATATCTAAGAAAGCGATAATAAAGTACTCCTTGAATCCCTATTAGAAGGATGAATTTTTCATGGCATTAACGTTATAAAAATGTACATATCTTAGACAATAAGACGATAATTCTATTGAATTCGATGGAAAAATTAGTTTGCCACATGGCTTTCCAAAATGTACACTAAAGCTATGGGAAATATACTTATACAGAATGGTCTCATAGTAGACACAGAATGGACTAGACACGGGGACATTTATATCGAAGGAGCAAAGATTAAGAAGATTGCTCGCCATATTGCGGAATCTGACTGTCCTGTAGATACTACAGTCGTACATGCAGATGGATTATGTATCCTTCCTGGCATCATCGATGCACATACACATTATCATCTTGTTTCTAGAGGAACTGTGACTGCTGACTCTTTTGAGGAAGGCAGCAAGCTTGCAGCTTTCGGTGGTGTTACAACTGTCATTGACTTTGCTGATGATGATAATGTCTCATTGGAGAAATCCCTTAGACTCAGAAGAGCTGAGATGTCAAAGATGGCTATCGAATATGCGCTTCATCAGGGAGTCTATGGCTACAGAGATAGCCTTAAGTCAGAGCTCAAGGCTGTTAAGGATAGTGGCGTAGGTACAATCAAGATATTCACTACATATAAAAATGTTGGTTACCTAGTAGAGAAGAGAGATGAACTAAAGGAGATATTCTCAATTTGTAAGGAATTGGGACTTATGGTATCTGTACATGCTGAGGATGATTCCATCATCACAGCAACTGATGAGGCTTGGAAGGGTGGCTATGAGCCTAAAGATCATGCTGAGCTCAGACCTGCTATTGCAGAGGCAGAGGCTGTAAAGTATATCGCAGGCATCGCTGGTGAGCTTGATATGCCAATTTACATCGTACATCTTTCATCTAAAGAGGGCCTTGAGGCTGTCAGAGAGATGAGAGACAAGGGTGTTAATATCATCGTAGAGACAACACCAACATACCTTTTCCTCGACAAGTCCAAGCTCGAAGGCGAGGATGGTTCACTTTATGTTATGACTCCACCTCTCCGAACAAAGGAAGATAACAAGGCCCTTGAGGATGCTGTTACAGAAGGTGAGGTTCAGGTAATTGCGACAGACCACTGTTCATTCACACGCGAGCAGAAGCTCTCTTCAAGAGACTGTAGGACAATCTATCCTGGCATCCCTGGAACTGAGGAGCTGCTGCCTCTTATCCATACTTTCGGATTGATGAAGGGACATCTTTCTCTTTCACAGAGTGTAAATCTGCTTTCAACAGGACCTGCTAAGGCATTTGGTCTCTATCCCAAGAAGGGTGTTTTAGCTGTTGGATCTGATGCAGATATTGTAATCTTCGATCCAGAGGAATCTTGGACACTCTCTAGCGATACACTCCACTCTGCATCTGGCTATACAGCATATGAGGGCTTCAATGTCACAGGTAAGGTTGTCATGACATACCTCAGAGGCAGATTGATTATGGGTGATGGAATCTACCTTGGTCTTTCTGGTGATGGAAGATTTATAAAGGCTGAAAGATGATTAAAGCTTTCTTGTTTGATATGGATGGTGTCCTTGCAGATACAGAGGACATCTCCATTGCTGTCGGCATAGAGTATTTTGGCTCTGTTGGAAGAAAGGCAGAGAAGTCTCACTTTGAGAGTCACTTAGGAATGGGTGAATACGAGTTCTTCATGGGAACTGCCAGAGAACTTGGGCTCTCAATCTCCTACAAGGATGCATCAATCTTCTTCAAGGACCATTATGAAGATATTGCCAAAAAGAAGAAGATTGTCCTTCCAGGCGCTGTAGAGCTTATTCAAAATGCTAGAAAGGCAGGAATAAAGATTGCTATCTGTTCATCCGCTCCAGAGTGGAAGGTATATAAGAATCTAGAGCTCATGGGCCTTTCTCCAGAGTCTGTTGACTACGTGGTTTCTGGTGCCGATGTAAAAAGATCAAAGCCTAATCCAGATATATATCAGCTGGCATTGATAAGATTTGGTTTGGCTGGAGATGAGGCATTGGTATTCGAGGATACTGTTGGTGGAATCAATGCTGGCAAGAATGCAGGCTGTCCTGTATGTTCAGTTACCAACACAATCAACAGTGAGAAGGCATTCTCAGTTGGTGCAGATATTGTAATATCAGATCTTTCTGCTATTCCTGCATTCTCAACGATGGAAGAATTCTGGAACATTTACAAGGACTATAGCGGTATCTCTTCTGATGCTGTTTTATATGGTGCTGGATATATAACTCCGCTTAAGAGAAAGCTTCCTGATGTATATGTCGAAAAGAATGCCATAGAAGCTGCATGGAAAGCTTGGGACAATGCATACTCACCATATTCGAAGTTCAAAGTTGGTGCTGCTGTTGTATCTGCTGCAACAGGTAGAATCTACTCAGGCTGCAATGTTGAGAACTCATCCTATGGAGCAACAATTTGCGCAGAGAGAAATGCCATCACAACAGCAATAGCTGCAGAAGGCAAGCTCGGAATTGATATGCTTGTAGTTGTATCTGATGACGATCCTCCTGCACCACCTTGTGCCGTATGCCTTCAGGTGATTGCAGAGTTTGCAAAGCCAGATAGTGAGGTTATTCTCGTTTCTCTTGCAGGTAAGAAATATAAGTACAAGTTCTCAGAGCTTTTGCCAAAGCCATTTGTATTTCCAACAATGCGCAACTAGTACTGAAGTTGTTTGCAAACGATTAAATTAACCCCCATTTGTAGGAGTGAATCCTGACAGTATGGGGGCTTTTAAATACTTTTTAAGCTGAATCAACATCTTTATTGAAATCAACTCCATCTGCTAGACATTAGAAGTAGCCTTAATTTGATCTGTCGCATAGATAACCAGCCATTATTCTCTTTATAGTCTGATATAGTTGTTCGGACAGATTTTATGCTTTGCTATGTCAAGTTTTAAGTGTTCTTTTATTTTCCTGAAAGAGCCATCATCATATCGATTCTTCTCTGGTGTCTACCACCTTCGAATTCTGCATCGATATAAGCATCAAGGATTTCCTCAATTGATTCCTTGTACTCAACTCTACCGCCAAATGCAATGAAGTTTGAGGCATTGTGCTTCTTTGTCATCTCTGCAGCATACTTGTCCTGAGGAAGTGCGCATCTGATTCCTTCCATCTTGTTTGCAGAAATTGAGATGCCGATGCCTGTTCCACAGAGGAGGATGCCGAAATCATAACCACCCTTTCTGAACTCAACAACAGCCTTTTCTGCCTGCAATGGATAGTCGATTGATTCTTCCTTGTCTGTACCAATATATGTAAATTCAATGTTTCTCTTTTTGAGGTGTTCCAATACTCTCTGAGCTTCCTTTACTGCACCATGGTCATTTGCTACAACTACTTTCATTTTCTTTTCTCCTCTTAAAGGGTCACAATTTATTCAAAGTTGGTTATACTATAACAGAAAAGGAGGCGATATGTCTGTTGTTTATGTTACAGGACACAGAAATCCAGATATGGATTCAATCTGTTCCGCATACGCATATGCTTATCTTAAGAACCTGATTGACCAGAATAATCAGTATGTTCCAGTTCGCCTTGGCTCTGCTAACAAGAATGTAAAAGCGCTGTTCTCTAGGCTAGGAATTGAACTTCCAACCGTATTAAAGGATGTTAAGCCACGTGTAAGGGAAGTTATCAAGACTCCAAGATTCACAGTAAGGGAAACAGATCCTCTTTACAGTGTTATTGATATATTTACTAAGCATCGACCTACAGTTCTGCCTGTATTCGATGATAACGACAACTACGTAAATCTTCTTACCAGTGACGATATCAATGCATTCTTCCTTAGAGAAAACAATGGAAGCCGTCTGGTCTACTCAATCACAGAGGAGAATATAGAGAAGGTTATCCCTGGCAAGTTCATCAAGAAGGCTGGTAAGACCGTTGATGCTCCTGTGATGGTTGGAGCTATGGAATTCGACCAGTTCGAGAAGAGACTTACAGCTATTTCCCAAAAGCCAGTTCTTGTAACAGGTCTTAGAGATAGAGTAATCAGAAGAGCGTTAAAAGAGGGCATTCCTGGTTTGGTAATCACAGGTCTTAGCGACCCTGAAGACCTCTTTGGATTCAACTTTGCAGATTTCAATGGCTTTATCTATCTTTCAGAACTAGATACTGCTGCAACTATCAGATACTTGAGACTTTCCAATACTGTTAAGACGATTCTCAACTCAGACAGGGCTTCTCAGTCTATCCAGGCAGATATGCTCTTTGATGATGCAAAAGATTTGCTCATCAACTCAGATGAGAGAGGTTATTCTGTATTTGATGGTGACAAATGGATTGGATTTGTTACAAGAAGATGCTTCCTCAACAAGCCTAAGCAGAAGCTCATTTTAGTAGACCATAATGAAACTGATCAGAGCGTATTGGGTATTGAAGATGCTGAGATTGTAGAGATCATCGATCACCATAGACTTGCACCACCAAGAATGCGCAACCCAATCTACATATGCTCAGAGCCATTAGGCTCAACATGTACTATCGTGTATGAACAGTTCAAGAAGTATGGTCTCAAGCCAGATCCAAAGAGAGCAGAAGTTCTGCTCTCTGGACTCTTTGCGGATACTGTAATGCTCAAGAGCCCAACTGCAACTTCTTACGATAGACATGTTGCCGAGAAGCTTGCTCAGAGGGCAGGTGTTGAAGATATGCATAAGTTTGCTCAGGACCTCTTCTCCTCTGCTTCATCTCTTGCAGAACAAGATCCAATGAAGGTTGTTGAGGCAGACCTCAAGAAGTATTTTGAGGCTGGATGCCGCTTTGCAATCGGTCAGGTTGAAGTTACCAATCTTGTTGAAATCGATAGCCTGAAAGAGAAGTATATTGCAGCGGTTGGGAAGGAAAGGGTCATTTCAAACCTCGATTGGTGCATGCTTCTTGTTACTGATGTAATCAATGATGAATCAGTTCTCATTACAACAGGACACGATAAGGAGTCCAGATTCTACTGGGAAAAGAAGGGCGACAACTACTACAGTCTTCCTGGGATTCTTTCAAGAAAGAAGCAGTTGCTTCCTGAGGTTCTTAGAATACTCGAAGACTAATGGGTCTTTTTTACAGGGCGGTCAAAGCTGTTTGATTCGCCCTCATTTTTTCCCTGGAGCTGAATGACAGAAGGAATTGTTCTTATTGAAGAAGTTGCTTTTCTGATAGCTTCTTCGCTTTCTGCAACAATCATGAAGTCTCCAGTAAGCTTACCACCATCTGTATCGAGCTTGCCTTTCTTGAGTCTTGCACCATGCTTTTTTACAGCATTGTCAATTTCGCCAAAGAGATCTGGGTTCATCTTTGCAATGACAGTATAGGTCTTCATCAAATCTGTGCCAGTCCATCTGACAGGAACAAGTCTATCTCTAGCACCTTCCATGTGCTTAAGGTTAGAACAGTCAGAACGGTGGATAATATATCCTCTGCCTCTTGTGATATATGCGACGACATCATCGCCCTTCATAGGGTTGCAGCACTTTGCAAAGTTGTAGAGGATGTTTGAATCATCGCCGATAAGGACAGAGCCTGTTGGTTCGTTGGATGCAAAAGAAAGAGAGCCGTTGATGATAGTTGAAGGAGTTGCGATTGTTTCAATAACGTCCTTCTTCTTTTCCTTCTTCTCTTTTTCCTTATCTTTCTTTTCTTCCTTCTTCTGAGCTATAGGAAGATTTGTTGATTCATACTTTGAAAGCCATGCTTTGATTCTCTTCTTTGCACCATTGGTTTGTGCATACTCTAGCCACTGCTGATTTGGATGGGCAGATGGAGATGTCATAATCTCTACAATCTGAGTGTTCATCAATGGCTTATTGAGAGGAAGAATCGAACCATCAGCTCTAGCGCCAGAACAATGGTTACCAACTTCTGTGTGAACCTTATATGCGAAGTCCAAGGCTGTGGAGCCAATAGGAAGCTCGATTACGTGGCCCTGTGGTGTGAATACGACGATGGAGTCTTTAAGAAGTTCATTCTTGATTTCATCCATGAAGTCTTCAGACTGCTCGATTTCCTGAGACCAAGACTTAATCTTCTTTACAATCTTCTGGTAGTTGATTGAGTCTACTGTCTTCCAAGTGCCAGCCTCAGAACCTGATGCAGCCTTGTATGCCCAGTGTGCAGCAACGCCTTCTTCCGCAGTCTTGTGCATCTCTTCTGTTCTAATCTGAATTTCAAGATGTCTGGACTGTGGACCCAAAACAGTTGTATGAAGAGATTGGTAGTTGTTTGCCTTAGGCATAGCGATGTAGTCCTTGAATCTTCCTTCGATAGGAATCCATGTTGAGTGGATGATTCCAAGGATTGTATAGCATTCAACTGTTGTCTGACAGATAACTCTGATTCCGAGAATATCGTAGATTTCATCAATCTCTTTCTTTCTCTTCTTAATCTTCTGATAAATGGAATAAGCGTGCTTTACTCTACCAGTTACTTTTATGTTTTTGATGCCCTGTTCCTTGCATGCTTCTTCAATTGCGCGAGAAACTTGCTTAATAAAGGCATTGTATTCGCTTTTCTTCTCAAGGAGATATCCATTGATATAGTCATAGGATTCAGGTCTGATTGCCTTTAAAGAAAGGTCTTCAAGCTCTGACTTGATAGTAGACATGCCTAAGCTATCTGCAATTGGTGCGAAGATGTCGAGACAATCTTGGGCGAAGGTTCTTTTTCTATCTGGCTTGAGACCTTCGATTGTTCTCATGTTGTGAAGCTTATCTGCAAGCTTAATAAGGATAACTCTCAAATCCTTGGACATTGCAAAGAACATCTTCTTGATGGTCTCTGCTTCCTGGATGGACTTGTCATCTGTGATTCTTGAAATCTTTGTGACCGCCTGAACCATGTGTCCGACTTCCTTTCCGAACATGGTGGCAATCTTTTCTTCTGTTGTATCTGTATCTTCGATTGTGTCGTGCAAGAGTCCTGCACAAACAGTGTCTGCATCCATACCAATCTGGATGAGAATTTCAGCTACTGCGATTGGGTGGATAAGGTATGGCTCTCCAGACTTTCTCTTTTGGTCTCCATGCATCTTTGCCGCATAAACAACAGCAGCAGCGATCTTATCTGTATCGTCCTGTGAATAGCGGAGTATTTTCTTGACGAATCTATCTACCAAGTCTTTGTTTGGAATGAAGTCAGGATCAGTTTTCTGGATTGTTTCTTCTGCCATATACCACTCTTTCTTTACCAGCAAGGTCTTTTAAGATTCCTACATCTGAAAAACCTTCTGATTTGAAAAGTTTAACACAATAATCCATCTGTCGGTAGTCTCCTTCTATAAGAAGGAATCCACCAGGTACAAGATAGTCTTTAGAGTCTTTGACGATTCTTCTTATTATATCCAGCCCATCATCTCCAAAGCCAACAAGGGCAAGTTTGGGCTCTTTCTTGACATCGTCGCTGACCTCTTCATACCAGTCATCTGTAAGATAAGGTGGATTTGAGGCAATTATGTCAAACTCATAGCCAGTCCAAGGAGAAAGAAGGTCTCCCAGTTTTGAGTGTGGCTTCTTTCCTGTGATGGCTGCATAGTTTTTCTCTGCGATGGAGAGGGCTTTGGCTGAAATGTCTGAAAAGCATACGTCGAGTCCTGTTGCATTGCTTACAGAGGCCGCAATAGCCCCAGAGCCTGTGCAGAGATCAAGGATTCTAGCGTTTTCAAATTGTCTTGATAATTCAATGGTTTTTTCTGCGATAACTTCTGTATCTGGACGAGGAATGAGAACATTCTCATCGACATAGAAGAGATTTCCGTAGAACTCTTTTTCATTTGTTATGTATGCCATAGGGTAACCGCTGGCACGCTTTTTCATAAGTTTTAGAGCCTCTTCTGCTTCCCCAGGGGAAATCTCATCTTCGGATTTCATTATTTGCTGGATTGCAGAAAGAGAAAGAACCTTCTCTATGATAAGACGAACCTCCAAGCTGGGGTTTTCCAGCGTGGAGGCTACAGTCATCATATTATTCTTGAGTTCTTTTAGTCTCATGCTTCTTTAAGAGCTTCCTCTCCAGCAGAAATCTTGAGTGCTTCGATGAATTCATCGAGGTCGCCATTGATTACGCCTTCAAGATTGTATGAAGTGAGGTTGATTCTATGGTCTGTTACTCTGTTTTGTGGGAAGTTGTAAGTTCTGATTCTTTCAGATCTATCGCCTGAGCCAACCATAGACTTTCTCGCATCAGATCTCTCCTTTGCCTTCTTAGCTTCCTCCATTTCATAGAGTCTTGCTCTGAGAACTCTCATGGCCTTGTTCTTGTTCTTCAGCTGTGACTTTTCATCCTGCTGAATAACAACAATGCCTGTTGGAAGGTGAGTGATTCTAACAGCTGAGTCTGTTGTGTTAACACACTGACCACCAGGACCGCCGGCACGCATAACATCAATCTTAAGATCCTTTTCATTGATCTCAATATCTGTTTCCTCAGCTTCTGGAAGAACAGCTACTGTGATTGCTGATGTGTGGATTCTTCCGCCAGACTCTGTTTCAGGAACCCTCTGTACGCGGTGTACGCCTGACTCGTATCTCATTGAACCGAATACATCCTTGCCTGAGATAGATACGACGATTTCCTTATAGCCTCCGATACCAGTTTCGTTGGCGTTCATGATTTCCATCTTCCACTTCATCTTTTCAGCGTAGTGTGTGTACATTCTGAATACGTCAGCAACGAAGAGAGCTGCTTCATCACCGCCTGTTCCGGCTCTGATTTCCATGATGATGTTCTTGCCCTCAAGTGGATCTGGTGGAATAAGAAGAACCTTACATTCCTTTTCTGCCTTCTCTAGCTTTTCTTCGAGTTCTGACAGTTCCTCCTTTGCCATTTCAAGCATGTCAGGATCGTCTTCACTCTTCAAAAGTTCCTTGCTGTCTTCAATTTGCTCTGTGATTTCCTTCATTTCTTCGAGCTTTTCAACAATTGGTGCAAGATGGCTTCTCTCCATCATGAGCTCCTTATAGAGCTTCATGTTGGACATTACCTCGCTAGTTGAAAGACGCTCATCAAGAGCAGTCAGCTGATCTTTATATCCAGGTAGTTTTTCTATCATCATTTTCTCCGAGGAAAGTATAGCAGTTACCCTCTGTTTTGATAACTACCTTTCCCTTAGGCTTAATTTGTTATTTAATAGAAATATGGAAAGAAATAAGACTATTCTCGTTACAGGCTTTGATCCATTTGGCAAAGAGCCAATCAACCCAGCATGGGAGGCTGTTAAGCTCCTTGCTGATAAGATTGGTGATTGGAAGATTGAAAAGCTGATGGTCGAGACCGTTGCCTATAAATCTATCGATAAAGTCATAAAGGCTCTTGAAAGAACAAAAGCTTGCTACTGCATATCAGTTGGGCAAGCTGGTGGCAGGGATGCAATATCATTGGAGAGAATAGCTAGAAACATCAATTATTTCCGAATTCCTGATAATGAAGGTAACGAAATTGTTGATCAGCCTGTCATTGGCGGTGGTCCAGATGAGTATATTTCGACGCTTCCATTAGAAGTTATTAGAAAGAGAATAGAAGATGAATCCATAGCTGTTGAATATTCAGAAAGTGCAGGCAGGTTTGTATGCAACCATCTTTTTTATGGAATCAGGCACTATGCTGAATCTAATTCCTTGGATATCAAGAGTGGCTTTATCCATGTTCCGTATCTTCCAGAACAGGCAGAGCGCAACAATAAGAAAAGCTCTATGTCGCTCGAGACGATACATAGAGCTCTCCATCTAGCAATCGAGGCAATTATCTCAGTTGAGGACTCGCTTCTCTAATATTTCTCCGTACTCCTTAAGCTGCATCAGAATCTTCTTTTGCTCTGCTGTTGTTTCAAGAGAGTTTAGAAGCTCATCGACTGTCCTCTGATATTTGTCGAGTGTTAGAGCCTCCTGAACAGGAGGATTAATGAGCCTAAGCGCACAGAAGTTCTTCCACTTCGCTAGGTCTTCTGGTGACAGTGCCTTTGGATAGTTTCTTGCAACATAGCGCCAAAGAAGCTTATGGTACTTATCATCATCAAAGAGATGCTCTCCTGATTTCAGCATAGCCTCAGGGGAGAGTTTTTTGATTTTACTAAGCTGTGCCTTATCAGGGTCGGACACCATTGATGAGTAGATGGATACATCAGGATCTTGTGCTTCATTTACAAAAGGTTCTAGTGTTCCCAAGAGCTTTTCTTTGTTGAATACTCCAAGTCTCTTAACTTCCTGTGCCTTGTTTATTACCCATGCCTTGGTATAGCCAAGGCGTTTTTCAGACGCTGCATCCAGTACTTTTAAAGATGCTACGAATGGGCATTTGTTGATTGAAACCTTGACAATGCCACTATTTTGATAGTCTCCAAGCGATGGATTTTCTGGTATTGGCATTGTTAGATCAAAGCAATAAATGTCAGGGGACTTATCCTTCATAAAGAGTGGTAACAATGGTCTAGTACAGCCTTTTTCATTCGCAAATAGTGGGCAAGTATATAAAAAGGGCTCTTGTTCTAGAATTTTGATTACAGATGAAACCTGAACTTTCTGTCTGTGATTAATTGCATATTCCCATAGTTGTGGCTGCTTACTTTTTATTAGTCTTGCAATATTGATGGTTGCATAGACGTCTACAAGAGCATCGTGTGCACCTACTTGCTCAATATTGTTTTCAGCTGTTAGGTCAGTTAATTTAAATGAAGTTGTTCCAGTCTCGGGATTCTTGGTATCAAAGACGATTCCGTCAGGCCTTAGATCCTTAGTAGCTCTGACAAGGTTGATGATATCCCACCTTGAGCATCTGTTTCTGTACTCTCTCTCGTATGGATCGTAGAGATTTCTATAAAGGGTTGTTCTAATGCATTCATCGTCAAACTTAATGTTGTTGAAGCCAGCTGTGATTGTATCTGGAACCATCATTGCATCCCTTATTTTTGCAATCACTTCAGCTTCAGGGATTCCTTTTTTGTTGACTATCTGAGGTGTAATTCCCGTAACTAGGCATGCACTTGGATTAGGTACATAATCTGGAGTCAGCTTTGAATATAAGAGAATAGGCTCCTCAATAATATTGAGGTCCATATCTGTTCTAACTGCTGCAAACTGTGCAATGCGGTCGTAGCGTGGATTTAGTCCAAATGTTTCAAGGTCATACCATAAAATAGTTCTCATTATTTTCATAATAGCAATAATTGGCTTTTATAGAAAGAAAGATTAACTGCATTTATTTGTCACCAAACTGTTTATTTAGTGTTTAGCGCAACAAAGATTATTGTTATATGCTTTTTCATAAGTTATCATTTGAGTATGCAGAAAATACGTCGAATTATCCTTGCAATCCTCTTGTCGGCTTTCATGTGTTTCAACATTTTTTCAGTAAGTCTTCACGATGCTTACTATACATTGAACGATCCAATAAGAACTGTCGTTTCTTCGATATTTGCCGCATATTACAACGTGCCTCAGATTGCTCTTCCTGGTGTTACAATCATCGATGGCATAGGCGTTGTTCCGAAGGAAATTCACTTCAAGCAATCTGACATTAGTTTCTATAAAGATAGCCTATTAACGCCACAAAGTAACAATTCTTTACTGAAATTCCTCTCAATGGCTATCAATTCAGTTTCACCTCTTACAGAGAATGCTATTATTTATCTCGATAGATTAGCAGCTTCAAAAGGTGATTTTATCGTTGATGGCCGCATGGTTTTGTCAGGAGCAGATCTTATTTCCTTGACAGATGTACTAAGCATGCAGTTTACAGATAATCTCACCATTAAAGTGGATTGTAAGTTAAATCTAAGTGGAAAAAGCTTCCCCAATGGAGTAACATTAGTTGGAGTGATTGAAATACGGACAAACGCAGATGGTTCCTACATCGTGCAGCCTGTGGATTTCAAGCTCAATGGTGAGCTGCTAGAGGAAGGCTATATTAGATTCGGCAGTCCAGCAAATCAGGAGGTTTAAGGTGGATAAGGTTCAGTCCTTTATTGAAAAGTATGGGCTAAGCGCAAAGTCAGTTAATACAGATGAAATTCTTTCTCTCTTCAGAGCAGAGATGAAGAAAGGTCTTAAGGGTGCCTCATCCCTTGCTATGATTGCTACATATGTTTCAACAGATGCAGAGATCAAGAAGGGTGAAAGCGTCATTGTTCTCGATGCTGGCGGCACAAACTTCAGAACATGTCTTGTAACATTCGACGACAATAAGAATCCTATCATTTCAGATTTCCAGAAGACAGGTATGCCTGGTGTTAAGGAAGAAGTAAGCGCAAAGCAGTTCTTCTCAATTCTTGCAGATAACGTGGAGCGCCTTATCGACAAGTCTGATAGAATTGGCTTCTGCTTCTCATATGCTGCAGAAATTTTAGAGAACCATGACGGCATCCCATTGATGTTCTCAAAGGAAATCAAGGCTCCAGAAGTTGTCGGTATGCCTATTGGTGAAAATCTCCTTAAGGAACTTGCTTCTCGTGGCTATGATGTAAAGAACAAGAAAGTCTCAATTGTTAACGATACAGTAGCAACTCTCCTTGCTGCTAAGGCTGCTTATCCAGAGAATGCTTCTGGCTATATCGGCTTCATACTTGGTACAGGCACTAACACAGCTTATGCAGAGAAGACATGCAACATTGAGAAGATCAACAAGCCAGGCGAAGACAGACAGATTATCAATGTAGAATCCGGATGTTTGAAGATTTCTCTTGGTGAGCTTGACGATGCATATATGGCAACAACAAAGGATCCAGATTCCTATCATCTTGAGAAGAAGATTTCAGGTGCATATCTTGGTGGATTTGCAGCTCTTGTTATTGAGAAAGCGATTGAGGATGGTGTACTCTCTGCTTCATTTGCTGAAAAGTACAGAGCAATTGAAAAGATCAACACAACAAGAATGTCTCACTACCTCGAGATGCCTCACAACATGGAGTATGACCTTGTAAGATGTGTAGAAGGCAATGAGGACGATGCATCTGCTCTTTATGAGATTATCAAGAATATCATTGAGAGAGCTGCAAAGCTTACAGCTATCAATCTAACAGCGGCAGTTCTAGAGTCTGGTGCGGGCACAGAACCAAGATATCCTGTTGTAATTAATGCTGATGGAACTACCTTCTATAAGACAGAGTTCCTTGAATTCTATACAAGACTTTATCTTGATGAAATTCTTGCAAAGGCAAACAAGCGCTATTACAAGATTGTAAATATGGATAACAGCCCTACAATCGGCGCAGCAATTGCAGGTTTGGCACTTTAATTGCTATGGGGCTTCAGCCCCATATTATTTTGTTTGAAAATAACTAATAATACAGAATAAATATTCCAAAGACGGTATTAAATAATACTGATATAAGCTTTATTTTTGCTTGGGTATGGAATATATCCAAACCATCTTTATAATAAGTGCTGAGGATTAGATATGAAGGTTTTGATTATTTCTTCTGACAAGGGAGAGCTTAAGGGCCTTTCCGATGAATATATCAAAGTGGTTTCTGGCGTAGGACCAGTTATGGCTGCTGTTGCAGCTAGCAGAGAAATTGAAAGGGTAAAGCCGGATTGTGTGATTTCTCTCGGTTCTGCTGGCGCCATATCAAGACATCTTAAAGCTGGAGAAGTATACTCATTTGCAAAAGTAGTATGTCCTGATCAAAATCTTACAACTATGCATCTACCACTTGGCGTGACTATCGATAAGAAGAGGTCCACAGTTGGTGAATTGGAAACAGCAGATAGAGCTTCTCGCTTGATTTTATCTACATCAGGTGCCTTCTCATCTGAGATAACAGATGCTCATAAGACTTTATATGCAGATGCTTCTGATATGGAAGCTTATGGTGTTGCACTTGCTGCTAGAGAGAGTGGAATTCCATTTTTTGCGATAAAGCTTATCACAGACTATGTTGGAGACAAGTCTACTATCGGCGATATTTCATTTAATCTAAGAGAGGGTAGGACTAAGCTTAGTTCTCTATTAGAAGAGGTTCTTTCTTACCTTCAGTGAACTTAATCACATCATTATTAGCATTATTAACCAAATCTTCGAGGAAGCTTTCGATTTCATCCTTTTTGTTCTGATAGAGGATTTCTGCCGCATTTAGCAAGGTTGTGACAGCCTCATCGGAATAGTCATCTAGAGAGAACTTCTTTTTTACAACATTATCCCAAATTCTAAGGTATTTAAGATCCTTGATGTTTTGTGCAAGTGAATCAGCAAATTCCATTGTGCCAGATGCATAGCTCTTCCAAAGTGAAGATATCCATGCAGATATTCCACCACCGGCTTCTGAAGCATTGAAGGATGAGCTTACGGCGCATGTTGAAAGAGATATTACCCTAAACTCATCTGCATTAGGATAGAGCTTTCTTGCCTCATTGTATGCTGCAAGAATTGGATTGTTTGCATATAGGCCACCGTCAACAAGAGTAATTGTTTCTGTTGTTTCTCTGTCAATGAGTGTAATAGGAGAGAAGAATGTTGGAGCTGCAGAAGAAGCTCTGGCTGCTTCTTTGATCAAAAATCCATGGCTATCCCAAGATGTGAATACATAAGGCTTTGAAGTCAGAGGCTCAAAGGCTGTTGCCATTGTTGGAACAAGCGCATCTGAAAGAGGTGTGTCACCATAGATTTCATTCATAAAGCTTTCGAGGGATGAAGCGTCATATTTATCAGAGAAAACATTTCCGAGTATCTTCTTGAAATGGCTTGGCTGATGGAAGATTTTGCATCCATTTTCTTTGTATAAGCTAACAAGAGCATCTGGGTCTGTGGATTTCTTTATATAGCCCTTGAGCACCTGTTCACTATGAACTTTGAAAAGCTTCTTGTATTTTCTTGTTTCATACAAAGGATAATCTGCTCCAGCTTCGAGCTTGAATGAGCTATTGGAATTGTTGAGTGATAATCCAAGTGCAAGAAGTGCTCCTGTGCTTGTTCCAGCAATAAGATCAAAGTAAGAATACAATGGTCTATCAGAATATTCCTTGAGTTTTTTGTTCAGCTTTGAAAGGAGGTAAGCAGGTACAACACCTCTCATTCCACCACCATCAATAGACAAAATATATCTGATTTCCTTCTTCTCTTCTTCTCTCTTATTTAACCAATCAAACATGTTCCATTTACCCATGGGAACAATTTTGGTATAGTCAAAGGCGATGGTCAATAACGTTCGATACGATAAATGCAATCTATGTCCAAATTATTGCCTTTGCGACAGAACAAAGGGTGTTGTTGGTGTCTGCAAACAGACAGATAAAGTAAAGATTGCATGGTCTGGCCTTCATCGCGGAGAGGAGCCTCCGGTAACAGGTGAGAATGGCTCTGGAATGATCTTTTTCACAGGCTGTCCACTTCATTGTGCTTATTGCCAAAATAGACAGATTTCTGGCTCTGATGGTGAAAACTATGGCATAGAGGTATCTATTGAGGAGCTTTCAAATCTCATGCTTAACCTACAGGAGATTGGAGCAGCAACACTCAATTTGGTAACTGGAACACACTTTATTCCATCAATTATTGAAGCTTTGAAAATAGCAAAGGAGAAGGGCTTCTCCTTGCCTGTGGTCTGGAATAGCTCTGGCTATGAAAGTGTTGAGGGACTTAGCCTCATCGATCCATACATTGACCTATATCTATTGGATGGAAAAACGCTCAACAGAACTGTTGCTTCAACCTTCTGTGGAAGAGCTAAGTATGCTGACTACATCATCCCTGTGCTTGATTTCGTAAAGGAAAGGCATCCATATACAGATTTAGATAACTTAAAGGGAACTATTCTTAGGCATCTAGTATTCCCTGGAACAATAGATGCAACAAAGGAATTCTTAAGGTTATATAGCAAGAACTACAAGGATTCTTTCTTCCTTTCTCTTATGGTTCAGTTTGTTCCACCTTTGGAAAATCCAGGCTTTGAGCCAATGAGCGATGAAGAGTATGACGATTTAATCGACTATCTTGAAGAACTTGGAATTGAAGATGGCTTTGCCCAAGAAAAGAGCGATGATGATATTCTCTGGATTCCTGATTTTAGAAAGGATGTTCCATTCCCTCATCCATTTGCAGATCCTTCTCCTTATTTCTTAAGCTTGAAGCACAGCAAAGCTTTATAAACCTATAATTAATGTAGATTTTTATTAATACTTGATTGAGTGATCTTCTTTTAACTTGTAGGTTTAAGGGAAATAGAAATATGTTTAGAAATCACTTAATCAAATTATTTATAGCTATGATTAGCGTTTTGTTTTTCTTCTCATCATGCAGCGCACCAGAGAACACTCCAAGTGTTGTGGTAGCTGCACCTCAAATTGTGTTTTATGAAGAGACTGGTATTGTAGATATTAGCTCAGGAACTCCGACTGCTAAAATCTATTACACATTAGATGGTTCTAATCCAACATCTTCATCAAGCTTATTTACTGAGGCATTGGAGATTGAAGAGTCTGTATTGATTAAGGCTGTTGCATATTATAACGGAGTTTTTTCAGAGATTAAGGAATTGAATATAGTAATTGAGGCTCAAGATGAAGAGGTGCAGCTTACTTATGACTATGATGAAGATGAGAAGTTCTACAACGACAGATCTTATGAACACATGGTTCGTCCAATAAGAACTTTCTAACGAAATAAGGGGCTCGATGCGAGCCCCTTCTAAACCCAAAATATTATTAGCCGATTGTTGTTCCAAAGAATGGTTCATCGTTGAGAATCTTCATCAAGTTCTCGATGTCTCTGCCATCTGCGCAGATGACTTTCATTCCATCTTCTTCTGCAATCTTGGAAGCAATTGGATCGAATGGAGTATTCTTTCCAGGAACCCATTCATCGCCAACCATCACCCTAAAGTCCTTCCAGCTGATAGTATCAAGTGGTACTGCATCTGGATTCTTTCTAGGATCGTCTGTATATACTTTAGCGATGTTGGAGAGGTTTACTACCTTCTTTCCACCAAACTTTCTAGCAAGATATACAGCATCTGTATCTGTTGAGAAGCCTGGCTTCCATCCTGCTGCAACGAGGATTCTTCCCTCGAATGGAATGTCGAGAGTAGGGTCTGTAACGAGTTCGTCAGTTGTATAGTCTGCAAAGATAGATCTAACGAGAGTTCCGTTTAGGTGTGTTGCCTTGATTCCGAGCCAATCCTGGAGAGCAGCATCTGCATCTGCAACTACTTCCCTAAAGGCTGTCTGGTATATTCTTGCTGGTGCCCCACCGCCGCAAACGAATATAAGCTTTGCATCTTTATTGTCTTCTAAGTACTTTGTTATTGCGCATCTGAAGGCTTTCAGAAATTCTGCATCTACTTTTTCTGGTGCGATAATTGATCCACCTACTGAAAGGACAGTTAAGTTCATTGTTTTCTCCTTCAGACATTATAACCCGATTTTCTCCTTTATAACCACTCTTATATTAAATGAATGAAAATGCCAAAGTAGAATGACAAAGAGCCTGCAAGGACAAAGAGGTGCCAAATAAAGTGGTGTCTAGGCATCTTCTTCCAGCCATAGAATATTAGCCCTACGGTATAGAAGATTCCACCAATGAACATGTATTTGATTACCCCTTGTGGAAGGAATGGGAAAATCTCATCGGCAAAGAACACGCAGAGCCAGCCGAGTGTGACATAGAGAATGATATGCAGGGCCTTTAGCTTGCTGAAGCAGAGCACTGTCAGAACAATGCCAACAAGAACAATTGAGTACATTGCAGCAAGAAGCACCCAAGAGCTAGCACTTCCTATATATGCTAAAACTGGTGTATAAGTGCCAATGATCAAGAGATAGATGCTAGAGTGGTCAAGCACTCTGCATATCCTCTTTGCATTGCCCTTTGGAAGATAGTGGTAGAGTCCAGACGCAGTATAAAGAATGATGTTCGTAAGCGCATATACGACCATCGCGATTCTCATTGAGCCTTTTGTTATTGCACCCATCGAAAGGAGTGTTATCAAAAGGCCCAACACAGATAAGCCTAGTCCAAGAAAATGTGAATAGGCATTCAGCTTCTCATCCTTAGGATTTACGTAATCAACTAATTTAATGTTCTTTTCGATCCAACTCATGGCTTGAGTGTAGAAGGGCTTTTTATGGCTGAAAAGAGTTAAAATTATTCATTTTGCATTTTTAGTTTGAAATAATTACTATAGTAGATAGTACCTAACTATACTAAATATAGCGTTAACTATTTATAAAATTGACAAAACTCGCACTAGAGAATAATTGAAGTCAAAATTAGGTAAAGTCCATTGATTCCAACGAAGAAATAGACAAATTTCCTCAGGAATGATAGCTCCATCTTCTTGAAGAAATGGCTTCCGATAACAGATCCAATCAATACGCCAGCCCATCCTGAGAGTGTGAATGGGATTAAGGAGACTTCGTATGTCTTCATCGCTATTCTTGCAATAAGGTTTACAACATTGCATATTGCAAAGTAGCTTTGGATAGTTGCGAGGTACGCACGTTTGTCATTCAGAGCTGGCATGAGATAGAGGGCCGCAGGTGGTCCGCCGATTCCAAAGAATCCATTTCCAATTCCAGCAATGGAACCCATAAGAACACCAGAGGATGGCTTTGCCTTTATCTTTATTTTCTCTGAAAAAGCGATGAAGTAGACTGAGAGCGCTATTAAAAGCGCACCTAGAGCAATGTCCATATAGAGGCTATCGACGCTTGTAGAATAGAAGGTGAAGATCAGGCCAATTGCCAGGGATGGCAATAAAAGAGGCATCAGCGTCTTAACATCGATGAACTTCCTGTTCTTTATCGATAGATAGCTTGTATTCATAAGTGCAATCGATATATTGAGTGTTACCGCTACAGGATATGGAAACATCTTTGGAAAGAAGATCATGGCAATGACGCTGAAGCCAAAGCCTATGGTTGCCTGCAGGAGTGCTGAAACAAGAGCGATTGCGAATACGAAGAAGATATCCATGTCGCTATTATACTTTGAATGGTCATGGGGTGTATACGTCGCTAGTGTTAAGTTCTCCAAAAGTTGATTTTCGTGTTGATGTGGTAAACCAGTCCTCCGCGCTATTTGAGTCCTCAGTGTCGGGAAATCTCGCGAGCACTCGACTAGATGTCACCAAGGAACTGTCTACAGGGTCTCCATGCCAAAGGCCTTTTTCAATCAAGGTTTGGGCATCGCGCCTTAGCTTTTCGGTACCAAAGGCATTATCTTCGTTCTCAACATCATCCGAGTAGATGATTGCATCTATTACTTCTCCATCAAGATCCTTGAAGAGGAGAACCATGCCATCTGTAGATATCAAAGTAGAGGGTGCAGAGGCATTTATGTAAATAGTCCTCAATCCATCTTTTTTCTTGACGATTCTTTCTTCTGTCTCAATATTCCAATAAACAACTAGAATATCGCCCTCCTGAACTTCTAAATCCGGAAATGCAAAGGCATAGCCATCTAGATATAAGTCATCCGATATTGCGATGCCATTCATATTGCCATCTTCCAAGATGAGGATTTCTATCCTGTCCGGGGCCGTGCTTGTGCCCTTTATGGATAGTTCGTTGATAATGCACTTAGGAATATTAGGATTCTTTCCAATAAGTCGCAGGCTTGCCCTAGTGATCAACCCAGAGTCCTTTCTTATTGTGAAAGATAGGTTTTGAACTTCTCCCATCGATAGAGCTGGGTCTAATAGGATTGAGAAATTTC
>JAGBWX010000040.1 GCA_017629575.1 Spirochaetales bacterium
AATAAATACACCTTGACATTTAACGGATCGGTTGATATAACTGTTGAACAAAACGGGAAGACACTAAGTCCTGTTGGTGGAGTATATACAGTTGAGGCCTTAGCAGAGGTTACTATTAAAAATGAGAGTGATGAGGTATTAGAATGGTTTGATGATAACGGAAATAATCTTGGTTCAGGAAAAACTTATAAATATACCCCTACCGGTGATCACATAATTTATCTTGATCCGAAGTTTGTAATGGCAGGTCTTAATAGCATCGAGGTTGATGGAAAAGCTCTTGAAGGCGCTCGGAAGCGATATGCGCCTCCGTCTTTCCTCTATGGAGCCTGACCATGTAGATGATAGGCTTCTGAATGCAGTTGCAGACTATAGAGTGCAGCCACATTTCCATATCCCAATCCAGTCGGCATCAGACAAGGTTCTGAGGGTTGTAAACAGAAACTACTCAATTGAGCATGTATGGCACATCATCAAGACTCTTAGAAGCATCAAGGACGATCCATTCATCGCTTGCGATGTAATTGCAGGCCTTCCAGGGGAAGATGATGATGAGTTTATGGTCACATATAACTTCATGAAGGATGTGGAGTTTGCAGCAATGCATGTATTCCCATACTCACCACGCCCAGAGACACCTCTTTATTCCATAAAGAAGAGACCTGAGGAGAGAGTTAGGGATGAGAGGGCAGAGATGCTGAGAAAGCTATCTGCAAAGCAGAGCCATGAGTATGTTGCCCGTCAGCTTGGAAAGGAGTGCGAAATACTTCTCGAGAAGAAGAACGAAGGAACAACAGGGAACTATCTGAAGGCTAAAATAAAAACGCCTGAAGGCTTTGTTCTCACTCCAGGCGGTCTATATAAGGGTCGCTTCAGCTCTGTATTCCCTTTGGAAGTTTCTCTTTGATTGTTATTTCCGGAATAGCAGTCATTACTCTGCTATTTGGAGGAATTGAAGTCTTGATCCAGGCATTTGATGCGATTGTTGAGTTCTCGCCAATTACGATATCGCCAAGAATTGTTGAGTTTGCATAGATTGTCACCCTATCTTCGATGGTAGGGTGTCTCTTTATGTCCTTAAGGAACATTCCGCAAGCATTCTTTGGGAATGAAAGGGCTCCCAGTGTTACTCCCTGATAGAGCTTTACCTTGTTTCCAATTATTGTGGTCTCGCCAATTACAACGCCAGTTCCGTGGTCTATGAAGAAGCTCTCTCCGATTGTTGCGCCTGGGTGGATATCGATGCCAGTCTTTGCATGTACAGCCTCGTTCATCATTCTAGGAATGAGTGGAACATTCTCTTTGAAGAGGAAGTTTGCGATTCTATGCATCAAAATAGCTCTGACAGCAGGATAGCAGAGAATAACTTCATGGATTCCCTTTGCAGCTGGGTCTCCATTGAAGCCTGCTTCTGCATCGAGCTTTATGATCTGTCTGATTGTAGGAAGTGACATGCAGAGCTTATCTACGATATCTCTTGTCCTAAGTTCCTGCAGGCGCTCGTTGTTCTCTTCCTCGTTCTCGTATTCGAGGGCGAGAAGAACAGAGTTATATAGAAGATTGGTTGCATCATCTAGGTGGATTGCTACTGTCTGTCTAAGAGAGACTCTATCCTTGATTCCAGCGTGTCCTGGGAAGAAGACATTGATGAACTCCTCTTCCATTCTTTCGATATCGCGCATTGAAGGAAGTCCCTTCATGCCCCTGCCAAAGGCAAAGCGCCTTGTTCTGTCGAATGACTCAAGGTAAGAATCGAGAAATTGTAGTGAACTGTATCTCATGATGAAAGAAAAATAC
>JAGBWX010000041.1 GCA_017629575.1 Spirochaetales bacterium
GAAAGTACTCTTTAATTTGCCAGAGATTGACCTTTTGTATCTTGAGACTCCAGCAAAGACAAATATTGGATATGCTGCAAAGCATGTTTCCCTAGGATATTTCAGAGACTATCTTTCATGGGGGAGGTCCAAAATAGGCAACTTTATCTTTGATGACCATATAAGATCTCAGGACTATCTGTCTTTCAAGCTCTATGACAGCAACAAGGCATTCGATTATGTCTTGTTGTTCCTAGAAGTTGATTTCTCTCAAAGATCGGCTAACATCTATAGCGATAAAAACAGGGTGATGATGGCCCATATGTTTAGTTTCAGCTTATTTGATTCTCTTTCAATTTCTATCTCAGAGAATGTCATGTATAGCTACATCGAACCAGAGTTGAAATACTTCAATCCACTTTATGTTTTCCATAATCTAAACAATTCAGATACTTTGAATGCTATTGCGCATGCTGAAGTGGAATTCCTGCCTGTAAGATGTCTTAGACTATATAGCCAATTTGCCCTTGATCAGGCACAAGCTCCAACAGAGTTAGAGGGACAGCCTGCTACGTATGGATTATCTTTAGGAGTAGAGGGGATTCTCCCATTTGAGGATTCTTTTATTAGATTATCCTTGGAAGGCGCACTTACAACTCCATTCTTGTACAGAAGAAATTTTGTTGATTTTATCGTATTTGAGCGCTATGCGACAAACTATCCATACCAGAAGTATGCATTGTTTGCCTATCTTGGATTTGAATATGGTGGTGATGCAATAGCATTAAATGCAAATGTAGAGTACTTCAACCTTGGCGGATTTTCCTCAAAGCTTTCATTCTTGGCAGTATTGCATGGAGGAACAAACATCTATACTTCCCACTCATCATCTGGGAACAATATCGATTGGCCAGATGTTAAGCTACCGATATTGTCCGATGGCGGATTCAATGCATTTAGGATTAGTTCAGACAACAGATATAGCTTTGATCTTTTTGGGAAAAAATGCGAAAGCTTCTTGAATGCAGCATTGGTATTCCTAAAAGATGACTATGATTTACAGCTTGCAATTGGTACATCAATAGAAATCTAGTCTAAAAAAGAAGAGGCCATCGAAATACGATGGCCCCTGCTTTAAATAGTCTTGATTTAGAAGTCTCCGTAACCTGCAATGACATCTCTTAAGTAGTAAGCACTATCCTTTGGATATCTCTTGAGTGTACCGTAGTCGCAATATACGATTCCAAATCTCTTTGTGTAGCCCTCAGCCCATTCGTAGTTGTCGATGAATGACCATACAAAGTAGCCCTTGAGATTGACACCTTCCTTGATTGCATCTGCGCAAGCATGGAGATGCTTGTCAATATATACAATTCTTTCCCTATCGTGGACTCTGCCATCATTTGTCAGCTGATCATCTTCGCATGAGCCGTTTTCTGTGATGTAGAGTGGAATGCCTCTTGTGTAGTCTTTGAGCCAAAGAAGCTGTCTATAGAGGCCTTTTTCATCAACAGGCCATCCGATATTTGTAGTTCTTTCCCAATGTGGTGCTGTTGAAACGAGTTCTGGATCCTTTTCGTTGTAGTAAACAGGGTATTCGTTGTAATAGTTGATGCCCATGAAGTCGATTGGCTGAGAGATAATCTCCATATCACCATCTTCGATAGGGAACTTCCATCCTAATGTTTCAGTACAGAACTCAGGATAGCCATAGCCAAATACAGGTCCCATGAATACTTCTGTATCTACAGCGCGCTTGTAGAGAGCAGCCTTCTTATCCATTTCCTTTCTAGTTGCTGGTCTTGGAGTCTGAGGATTGAATGTGATTCCGATAGGTGCCTTGTAGCCACCCTTTCTATACTCTTCCATTGCGATTCCGTGTGCAAGGTTGATGTGGTGAACTGCGGCAAGAGATTCTTCGAGGTTCTTGTGGCCAGGAGCATGACAGCCAATTTTGTAGCCAAGCCATGCAACGCAGAATGGCTCATTGATTGTAATCCACATGTCTACATAACCATCGAGTTCCTTGAACATGAGTGCAGAATATTCTCTGAACTTAAGAGCTGTTTCTCTGTTTGCCCAACCTCCAATTGCCTGAAGCTCAGAAGGAAGGTCCCAGTGGTAAAGTGTTGCACAAGCCTTCATACCCTTTGCATGAAGCTCATTGCAGAGGTTCTTATAGTATTCAATTCCCTTCTTGTTAGGAGTGCTGCCAGCATTAGGGAGAACTCTAGACCATGAAATTGAGAATCTATATGACTGGAAGCCAAGTTCTTCCATCAGAGCTACGTCTTCCTTGTAGCGGTGGTACTGATCTGCTGCAACTCTTCCATCGTTTGAGTCTTTGATAGCACCAGGGATTAATGCAAAGTCATCCCAAATGCATCTTGTTCTTCCATCTTCGAAAGCAGCGCCTTCAACCTGATAGCTTGCTGTTGCACAACCAAATAAGAAATCTTCTGGCAAATTAGCTCTGTCCATTATAGTCCTCCTACTAATCCAATATTAAGGGTACGGTCTAAGTTGTCAATTTGCAAGCTATTTGTACAGCGCATGAACAAATGGGTGTTTTTTCTTGACGGTAGATATTTGGCCAATTTAAACTATTTGAGAGGGCGGGGTGATGGCTGTTAATAATAGCGGATATCAGAGAAATTCCAACGTATCTCTTGTTGCTAGGTCCATCTGGGAGCATAAGACCATTTCCAGAGTTGATCTTGCTAGAGAGCTAGGTCTCTATAGATCCACTGTCACAAATATCATCTCTTTCCTGATTGAAAAAGGCATAGTAGAGGAGGGTGAGGCAGTCTCCTCATCTTCTCACAGTGGAAGGAAGGCCATAACACTTTCTCTTAACAGAGAGTTTGGTTGTGTATTTGGCTTCGATATTCAGCCTTCCCATTTTAGAGCGGTTATTCTTTCTATAGATGGTTCTGAACTATGGAGAATAAGCACTGTACTTAAGTCTGATAACTTGATTGGTATGATCGATGAGGCGATGGAGCTTGCTCTCAAGGAACGTGATAGAATCGGAATTCCTCTTTTAGCAGCATCTTTTTCAATTCCTGGTGTCATTGATAGCAATGGTGTTGTCAAATATTCCTGGCCATTCAGATGTAGCTTAGTTGATGTTAAGAGCCATGTGGAGAAGAAGTATGGTTTTCCTGTTCATGTGGAGAACGACGCAAATGCTGCTGCTTGGTTCGATATTAATTCCAGCAATTTAGAAAAGGGCGATAACGCACTAACTGTTGTTGCAGACTACCATGATGAGGATAGTGATGTTGGCATCGGTGTAGGCTTTGCCACAATCATCGATGGAGAGGTTTATCATGGCTCTCACTCCGCAGCGGGTGAGTTTGTATCGCTTTCTTGGAAAGCTGGCATGAACAATCAGTCCGGTCTTGATGTAGGCATGCTGAGAAATCCTGCTGAGGATGATAATGCATGGAAGATTTGGATGATGGATACATTCAAATCAATTATCCCACTATTGTCTGTGATGGATTTTTCTAAAGTTATTCTTCATGGAATGCCATATTCCGATAAAAATAGGGTAGTGGATTTCTTCGAAAATGATTTAAGGGATTTTCTTGCAATTTTGGAAAGGACCGAGTGCGAACTCGTAATTGATACCCATCAGGGCTTTGTATCTTCCTTGGGTGCAGCGCTCTATGCATTGCAAAAGATGTTCAAAATCCCTTCTTTGGATGATGATTCTGCATCTTTTGCAAATCATTGGGAAAAAATAGTCGATTTATCGTTAAAACAGCGTAATAATGGTTAGATAAGGAGGTGGTGCTGTGTCTGATAAAGAAAAAGCACAGAGAGCCGGCGTTAATGGAGAGATAACGCTAGGCGACGTAAAGAATGAAAAGAAGATCAGGCGTAAAGAACTGACAAGCAAGGGAGAAGAGAAACTTGCTTATTGGACTTTGGTCCTTCCTGGATTCCTGATTTACTTTGCTGTAATGGCTTTCCCAACATTGTTCTCATTCATTCTGTCTATTTCCAACTACTATAGAGGTGGACAGCTCTTTGGACCTAAGGCTGTAGATTTCAAGCTTGTTGGCTTCGGATCATACGCAAAGGTTTTCCAGGATGAGTATTTCTATGTTGCGCTCAAGAACAACTTCAAGATTGTTCTCATTTCTGTATTTGGTCAGATTCCACTTGGATTCATCCTCGCTTACATCCTCAACAGAGGTCTTGTTAAGTTCACAGGATTCTTCCAGACTGTTATCTACCTTCCATGTGTTATCTCAACTGTTGTTATCGGTATCTTGTTCAAGTCCTTCTTCTCACCAACAGGTGCTTGGCCAGAAGTAATCAGAATCTTCAATCCAGCATACCAGCCAACAGTTAATGCTAACCCAATGGCATCTGTTCTTTTGGTTATCCTTTGGATGTATACAGGTACATACCTTCTCATCTTTATCGCCAACCTCCAGAAGATTGATTCCTCAATCATTGAGGCTGCCAAGATTGATGGTGCATCAGAGTTCCAGGCATTGAGATATATTATCCTTCCTGCACTCTCAGGCGTTATTGTAACAAGTGCTATCCTTGCTATCTCAGGCTCACTCAAGAGCTTCGACCTTATCTACGTAATGACAGGCGGTGGTCCTGCTAACAGAACTACTGTTCTTTCTATCTTCATGTATGATAAGGCCTTCAAGGGTGCTCCAAACTACGCTCTTGCTAATGCTATTTCAACAATCATGGTTATCATATCCTTCTTGCTTATTGGACTTACCAAGCTTGCAGAGAAGAAATTCGGAGGTAAGGAATAATGGCAAACATTCAGGATACAAAATCAACATCAGTAATCATTGGAAAGATTGTAGTCTACATTATTCTTGGAATCTTCACTTTCTTAGCTCTTTATCCAATTTGTTGGCTTTTGATCAACTCATTCAAGACAACTCAGGAATTCCAGCTCAATAAGCTTGGCCTGCCTGGCAAGATTGATGGTTATGAGTCAACACTCATCAACTATAAGGATGCTTGGGTAAGAGGTAAGTTCGGTGGACTCATCCTCAACTCAATCTTCTATACAGTTGTTTCTGTAGCATTCATCATCATGTTCTCATTCATGTGTGGATTTGCGTTTGCAAAGCTTCAGAGCAAGGCAACTTTTGCTCTTTATGGCTCTTTCACAATTGGTCTTTTGATGACACTGCAGTGTATCATGGTTCCACTTTTCTTGATGGCAAACTGGACAGGTCTGTTGGATACTCGCCTAGGTGTTCTTATTCCTTATATCGGAATTGGTCTTCCAATGGGTGTATATCTTGCAACTGAGTACATCAGATCAATCCCAACAGCTCTTATTGAGTCTGCAAGAATTGATGGTGCAAAGTTCTTCAGAATTTTCGCACAAATCATTCTTCCAATGTGTACTCCACTTGCTGTAACAATCGCTATCTTGTCAGTAACAGGTACATGGAACGAATTCATGCTTATCAACATCTTGACTTCAACACCAACACTGAAGTCACTTCCTGTTGGTATCCAGGCATTCGCAGGCGCTCTTTCTTCAGACTACGGCAAGCAGTTCGCAGCTCTTGTTATTGGTCTTTTGCCAATGCTCGCATTCTACCTTGTATTCCATAAGGAAATTACAAAGGGTGTTGCAGCTGGTGCAGTTAAGGGTTAATAGAACCTATGTAGGCAGGATAGAGATGTCCTGCCTATTATATATTTGCAATATAAGGAATTAATTGTTGTATAGTTTTTTCTTTACATGTGCAAAACTCAATGGTAACCTATTATTAGTTCAAACAATGAACTAATTAAAGTTGTTAGTTGCTCCGTATGGAGAGTCATAACAAGGAGGAATATTATGACAAAACTTAGAAAGGTAGCTTTAGTAGCTCTTATCGCACTTTTCAGCGTTTCAATGGTATTCGCAGAAGGCGCTAAGGAAGCTTCAGCTGACGGAAAGGTAACTCTTAGAGTTCTCAACTACATCGACATGTCAGAACCAAACAGTGCAAACGAAGTAGCACTCGTATGGGACAAGTTCTCAGCAGAAAACCCAGACATCGAAATCATCAGAGAAGACCTCTTCAATGAGCCATTCCACCAGAAGACAGAATCTTATGTTGCATCAGGCAACGTTCCAGATGTTCTTTACATGTGGCCATCAGGCAGATCAACATCTCTCCATACAACAGGTTCAGTTCAGGACCTCAGACCATGGCTCGAAAGAGATGGACTCCTTGACTCATTCTCAGCTCCATCACTCGCTGGCCAGGCTGGCGGATACCTTGGCGAGCTCCCAAACGGCGTAACATCATCACACATCATGTTCGCTAACACAAAGCTCCTTGCTGACAACGGTCTTGCAATGCCAGAAACACTCGACGACCTCATCGCAATGGTTGACGTTCTTGCTCCAAAGGGCATCCAGGTAATCGCAATGGACAACATGGACTCTTGGGTAATGCAGTCATGTCTCTTCTCACTCGTTGTTGGTAGATACGGCGCAGCAGACTGGTACGACAGACTCGCAGCAGGCGAAATCAAGTTCACAGACGACTGGTTCGTAAAGGCTCTCGAAGCTATCGATACACTCTATGCTAAGGGCGTTATCTCAAGAGCTTCTCTCAACAGCCCATACGGCAACTGCAGAGGCGAATTCGCAGCTGGAAAGGCAGCATTCCTTATCGATGGCGACTGGGCAGCAGCAGCATTCATGGAAGACATCACAACAGGTAAGGCACTCCTCTCAAGAGAGCAGCAGGCTAACGATTTCGAAATGGTAGTATTCCCAGCTCTTCCTGGCGAAGTAGTTTCTAACACAACTTCTGGTGTTGTTGGTACAGGTTGGGGTATGTCAGCTGACCTCGAAATGGGCACACCTAAGGCAGAGGCTGCTTGGAGACTCATTAAGTACCTCCAGGGCGAATATGTACAGGAATACAGACTTTCAACTGGCGCATCATTCCCTTCAAACCTCAACGTAGACGTTGCTAAGGTTATCGAAGAGAAGAACCTCGAGCCATTCATCGGCAAGAGAGCTGAGTTCTACAACACATACGGAACAACTCCAGTTATCGACGGCGTTCTCCACTCAGACGTTTACAACATCATCAACGTTGGTCTCCAGGAAATCGGTCTCGGTGCTAAGACTCCAGCTACAGTAGCAGCAGAAGTACAGAAGGCTTGGGAAGCTTGGGCTGCATCAAACATCTAAGCTATAGCTAGTCTTTAATGAACGGGCCTCAATGGCCCGTTCTCTTTTCCTGAAAGTCATCTTTGAGGAAAAGAAAATAGGAGGTAATTCATGTTTGACGTAAATAATGTACTAACACCAATGTGTACAGTAGAGGAATCATATAAGAAGAAATCGATTAGCAAGAAGGCGTTCAATCCAGATCTTCCTGAATATCTTCTCAAGGCTGGAAAGACATTAGGTCTTCCATTCTCAAAGAATGGCATTCCTCTTAATTTCTCAGATAAGCCATATGATAACCACTATGGCATTGTAGAGGTTTATGAGAACTTCATTACCATTTATGGTGAAAATGAAGAAGCAGCTAGACTTGCATTGGGCTACCTTGATCAGCTTTATCTTATCTACGACGGAAAGATTCCTTGCTCTGCATTCTTCTTTGAAAAGCCTGTTTCTGGATACAGAGGCTTCCATCTTGATTGTTGCAGACACTTTTTTACAGTCAATGAGATAAAGAGACTTTTGAAGACTTTCTCTGTCTTTGGCTTTAATATTTTCCATTGGCATCTTACAGATGACCAAGGCTGGAGATTCTCAGTTCCAGGCTATCCTAAACTCAAGAGCATCGCTTCCAAGCGTGCAAGTGTTGATTACAAAGATGGAAGAATGTATGGCGGCTTCTATGAGAATGATGATCTTAGAGCTGTAGTAAAGTATGCATCAGATTTAGGCATTACAGTTATTCCTGAGATTGAGACCCCAGGCCATGCAGTTGCTCTTCTTGCAGCATATCCAGAGTTTGGATGCACTGGCAATAAAATTGAAGTTGAAACATCTTATGGTATCTTTGAGGATGTAATGAACCCAGCTTCAGAAAAACTTTGGAAGTTCCTTGACAAAGCTGTTGCAAAGCTTGCATCAATCTTCCCTGGTCCATATATCCACATCGGTGGAGACGAGTGTCCTCATGTACAGTGGGAAAACCATCCAGAATGCAGAGCGATCATGGAGCAAGAAGGTCTTAAGGACACAATGGAACTTCAGGGTTGGTTCACATCAAAGATGGCAAGATTGGTAGCAAACTATGGCAAGCGCGCTATGGGTTGGGATGAGGTTGTTGATGCTCCAGAGATTGATAAGTCCGTTATCGTAATGTCTTGGAGAGGCCTCAATGGCGCTATTAAGGCAACAAGCAGAGGTCACAATGTTATTCTTTGTCCAGAAGCGGGTGGTGGATGCTATTTCGACCGCTACTATACTTCAGATGATTGGGAACCAGGTAATCTCTCACTATCTCCTTTGAAGAATGTATTTGATCTCGATTTCTCAATGGAAGAACTTCCTGAAGATTGTCAAAAGCTCATTATGGGTGGACAGGGCAATATGTGGACTGAAGTTCTTAGATCTGGCAGAGCAATTGAATATATGTACTTCCCTAGAGCTCTCGCACTTGCTGAAAATCTTTGGCTCGGCAAAAACAGAGATTGGAAGTCTTTCGAGAAGAGAAGAATGGCTCTCTATAAGGTTCTCATTGGACTTGATATGACATTCTCAACAGCTCGCTGGGTAGATTGATTCAATCACATTTTATTAGGTATTTTCGAAAAAAATATCTCTGGTTCGTCGCCAGAGATATTTATTTTTAACCAAAGACAGCTTTTAGTGTGTAGCTGTATAGAGGTCGTAGATTTTGAATTTCTTCTTGAACTCATCCAAATCGATATCATTTTCTGAATGGAAGATGATGTTCTTCTCTGCAGTAGGACGAACAGAGAGGAAGTTATCTGAGAAGATGCCAGGAATGTCATCTGCATCGAGGGAAACCCAGAATGCAGGCTTTTCTGCCATGACTTTGATGCTTACGCTCTTTGGTCCAACCTTGCTGATCTCGTATGTGAGCTTTGGATCTTCCATTGATGTATTCTTTGGCTTATCGAGGAAGATTGTTCTTTCGCGGATTGTATCTTTGTTTGTGAGCTTAGCATAACAGAAGAGATTTTCTGTATCGATTCTAGAAAGGTTGATCTCTGTTACCTTAACGCTTGTCATTGATGGAACCTGTACAGTGAAGTACTTAGTAGACTGCTTCTTTCCATCGTAATGGCGGAACTTAAGCTTAAGATCTACTTCTTCATCATTTGGAGTATCGTTTGCAACATAGACAAAGAGCTTGCCCTTGTCGATATACAAGAGAGGCACAAGTGGTGAGAAGAATCTTCTTGCATCGTAGTGCAGAAGCTTCCACTTTCCTGAATATTCGATTGATGACCATGATGATACTGGCCATACGTCATTGAGCTGCCAGAAAAGGGTGCCCATACAGTAAGGCATCAAGCTTCTCCAATATACTACTGCAGTCTCGATTGCCCAAGCCTGCTGTGCCTGTGAAAGGTAGAGCATATTCTCGAAGTTTGTAGGGAATCTGAAATAACGAGCGAAGTTCTCAATGATGATTGAGTTGCCTCTCAGATTTTTCTGATGGTGCTCGAATGTTGGGCTTGTAAGATTAAAGTCCTTCTCTGGTGTGAATGTCTTTGCTGTTGTGAAAGAAGGGAATGACTGATAGCCAAACTCAGAGCAGAAACGTGGCTTTACGCTATGGTACTTCTCGAAGTCTGCACCTTCGTGCCATACAGTCCAGAAGTGCATGTCTCCATTGCCGTCTACGTGCCAGTTGTCTGAATAGTCGCCAGGTCCTGCACATGGAGATGATGGCCAGAATATTCTGTCTGGATCTTCTTCTGCGATAACTCTCTCAAGGACACCGCTATTGAGTCTATCGTAGTCAACAACATATCTGTCTCTATTTGCAATTGACTCTTCATACCAAGTGAGAGCACCTAAATCTTCATTGTTTCCGCACCAAAGTGCAATTGAAGGGTGTTCCTTGAGTCTTCTCATCTGGTATCTTACTTCCTTCTCTACAGAAGCAAGGAAGTCTGGAGTTGCTGGATATGTAGAGCAAGCAAACATCATATCGTGCCAAATGAGGATGCCGAGTCTATCGCATTCATTGTAGAATGCATCAAACTCATAGAGGCCACCGCCCCATACTCTAACCATGTTCATGTTTGCCTGAGCCATTGATTCAATGAGCTTTTCGTATCTTCTTGCTGTGATTCTTGATGGGATGGCATCCTGAGGAATCCAGTTTGCACCCTTCATGAAGATTGGCTTGCCATTAACTGTGATTGCAAGTTCCTTTCCACCCATCTTCACCTCGTTGCTTACCTTGAGGTCTCTGAAGCCAACCATCTTGTTGATTGTCTCTTCTCCAAGTGTGAGGAGGAATGAGTATCTATGCTGCTTACCAAATCCATTTGGCCACCAAAGCTCGATATCATCAGCCTTGACTAAGTAGCTGTCCTTGTAGAGGTGTACGCCCTTCTTAAGGTCAAGAGTCTTGAAGATAGAGCCCTTCTGGAACTCAACAGAGAAGTTCTGCTGGCAATCCTCAAAAGCCTCAATCTCGAGCTGTACATTAATTCTCCACATATCTCCTTCCAAAGTTGGCCAAATAGCAGATGTGCGGATGAAGAATGAGTCTACAGTCTTGAGGTTGATATCTTCATAGATACCTGTGGACATGATGCATGGACCCCAGTCCCAACCTGCGTTGCACTGTGCCTTTCTGACAAGGTTTCTGCATTCGCTGTCATTTGGATATCTTGAATGTGGGATAGGATAAGCAAGCTTCTTGTTTCTTGCCTTTGCTACAGTTTCTGCTGATGTGAATTCAAACTTAATCTCATTTTCGCCTTCTACGAGGAATTCTGAGATGTCATAGTAATAAGCCTGATGCTCATTTTCCATCTCTCCAACAAGGTTGCCGTTGATGTAGAGAGATGCGATAGTATCGACCTTGGTAAGCTTAAGAACAGTGTGGCCAGCCTTCTTTGACCAATTGAATGTTCTCTGGATTGTCCAGTCAGATCTTCCAACCCATAATGAATCAAGCTCCTGCTTTCCGAAATATGGATCATTTATTTTGTTTGCATCCAAAAGAGCTGTATGCACGTCGCCTGGCATTGTGATTTCAAAGATGTCACCGTTTTTTACAGTGCGATTCTTTTCAACATTAGCAGCAATCAGCTGCCATTTTCCGTTCAAGGAGAATATGTCCATAGTTGCCTCCACCTTAGATTATAGCATTTATAAGAATAAAAGGGGGAGTTCAGGTTGAGTTATTTGTGTTATAACTAAGATATGTTAAACGGATTTGTAAAAGTAGCTGCAGCCTCACCATCTTTAAGAGTCGCTGATGTTGATTACAACAAAGAGCACATTATCAAAATGATGAATGATGCCTCATCTCAGGGCGTCAAGGTTATCGTATTTCCAGAGCTTTCTTTAACTGGCTATACATGTGGGGATTTGTTCTTCCAGAAAAAGCTGATTGAGAGTTCTAGGTATGCACTTCTGGAGTTGATTGAAGTCAGCAAGGGACAGGATATGATCACCATTGTTGGCTATCCTCATATCCACAAGGGTAAGCTCTACAATACAGCTGCCGTTATCTTCAATGGCGAACTGCTTGCTCTCATTGCAAAGAAGAATATCCCTAATTATGGCGATGTCTCAGAGGCAAGATGGTTTGCATCTGCTCCGGATGTCAATGTAATTACCCGCGTTGGCGAAGTTGAAACCTTGATGGGTGCAAAAATTCTCATTGAGGCAGAAAATGTTCCATCGTTTGTGCTTGCTGCCGATGTATGTGAGGATCTGTGGCTTCCTATTCCAGAGTCTTCTAGACATGCACTTGCAGGCGCTACAATCATCTGCAACCTTTCAGCTTCAGTTGAAATCGATGGAAAGGAAGAGATTAGAAAGACTCTTGTAGCTGCACAGTCTCTGAAGCTTATTGCTGGTTATATCTACGCAAATGCTTCTCCTGGCGAATCTACTACAGACCTTATATTCCCAGGAACTCAGATAATAGCTGAAAATGGAAATATCCTACGATATAGAACATTCTCAGACGACCAAATGTCTATTGCAGAGATTGACGTTGAGAGAATCTCTCTTTTGAGAGCAAGAAAGAATACGATTGAAATCGATGACTCAGATTACGATTTGATTACAGTCTCTTTCGATAAAGTTGCAAATGCAGAACTGACTAGAGAGATTTCAAAGTTCCCATTCAATTCTGGCAATGAGAATGAGAGACTTGAGAGATACAAAAAGATGCTTACTCTTCAGGCAATGGGCCTTAAGAGGAGAGTGGAGCATACAAGATCAGAGTCTGTAGTAATCGGTCTCTCTGGTGGCCTTGACTCCACACTAGCTCTTCTTTGCTGCGTTAGAGCATTTGATATGCTTTCAAGATCAAGAAAGGATATTATCGCAATCTCAATGCCATGCTTTGGAACAACGGCAAGAACAAAGAGCAATGCAGAGCGCCTTGCAAATGCTCTTGGTGTAACATTCATGGAGATTGATATCTCAGATAGCGTGAAGTCTCACTTCAAGGATATTGGACAGAGCTTGGATGACTTCAGCGTAACATATGAAAATGGTCAGGCAAGAGAGAGAACACAGGTTCTCATGGACATTGCAAACATGAAGAAAGGCTTTGTCGTAGGAACAGGAGACTTATCTGAACTTGCACTTGGCTGGGCAACATTCAATGGCGATCATATGTCTATGTATGGTGTCAATAGCAGCATTCCTAAGACCTTGATGCGTTTCTTGGTTGGATATTATGGTTCTATTTCAGAGCCAGAGGTTGATAGCATTCTCAAAGATATTCTTTCAACTCCTGTATCTCCAGAGCTGCTTCCAGCTAAAGATGGCGTCATATCTCAGATTACTGAGGATATTGTTGGCCCTTATGAGCTCCATGACTTCTTCCTGTATTACATGGTTCGCTATGGCTTCTCACCAAGAAAGATATATCGGCTTGCTCTTCTTGCCTTTGGCGATGAATACAGTCCAGAGATTATCAAGAAATGGCTGGTGATCTTCATCAGAAGGTTCTTCTCTCAGCAGTTCAAGAGAAACTGCGTGCCAGATGGACCAAAGGTCGGTGCTGTTTCGCTCTCTGCAAGAGGTGATTGGAAGATGCCATCTGATGCTTATTCTTCAATTTGGATTGCAGAAGCGGAAAATCTGTGAAACAATTAGTTAAATTGCTATGTATTAAAGGGGATTTTTGTATGAATAAGAGATTATTAGGATTTGTAATGATATTGGCAATTGCCATTTCAGGAGCTTTTGCAGCACCTCTTTTGCAGATTGGACCTACAGCATTTTACCATCAGCAGGTATGGGACAGTGAAAAATCTGAAGTGATTTTGCCTGATTCTGTGGGTGCTGTTACAAATAATATTGGACTTGGTGCAGATGTTAGAGTAAATCTCGGAATGCTTCAGCTTGCAGCATTCGCAGACTGTGGAATGCCATTTGGAAAGGATTTGAGCGTTCTTACAATGAATGGTGGTGTTTCTTTGAATACAGTAATCTCCATTGCATTCTTGGATGCATTTGTGGGTGCTGGAGCACATGTAGACGTTGAGCATAACTTCAACTCTGGTGCATGGGCATTCAATGGCGCTAAATTCACATCTTTTGATGAACTCTTGAAGTCATGTTCTCTCTTCTATAGAGCTGGTGCATCAGTCAATATTGGCTGGATTGGAGTAAGCGTATTTGCAGATATTCCTACATCAGGCTCAATTGGCGGTTCTCTGTCACTCAAGCCTCTCGTAGACCAGACAAAGATTTCTGCTTCACTTCTCTTCAACATTGGTTAATTGAAGGACTAATATGTAGCCGGAGTTGCAAAACTCCGGTTTTTTTATTTCAAGTGTTAAGCTAATATATTTTAGAGAGGTGCTGAATGAATAGATCTAGTCATTGGTATAGTGGGATTGTTGGAATCTTTATCGCCGCAATTATCATTTTCCTTGCTATATATTTCTTTGTTCCAGAGGTTTCTCAGAAGTTCTTCGGAATATCTTTTGGTGAAGTTGACGACATTGCAGACGCAATTATGATGCACTTTGAATTTGATGGCGAAGGGGGCGAAAAGATAAAGGATTATCTTTCCTCTGATAGTGGCAAAGATGTACTAAAGAAAATCGTGAAATTATCCAAGGATGGCAATAAAGCAGTTGGAGATATATTGAATAATCCTGATGTCAAGAAAATCTTCGATAACGCTGTCAAATATGCAGAAGCAGGACTTGGTACTGTTGAGGAATATGTATCAGACCACATGGATGAGCTTAAGGAGCTCTTATGAAGCTGACATTTCTCGGTAGTGGAACTAGCCATGGCATTCCTGTAATTGGATGCTCTTGCGATGTCTGTCAATCAACAGATGAAAGAGATAAGAGGTGGCGAAGCAGCTTGCTTGTTGAAAATGAGGATACTACACTCGTTATCGATACAGGCTATGAATTTAGGCTTCAGATGCTCCGAGCAAAAATAAAGAAGCTTGATGGTGTCTTATATACCCATGCTCATGCTGACCATTTGATGGGGCTGGATGATTTAAGGGTATTTTGTCGTGAACAAAATATGGATATCTATGCTCCAGCTGGCATTCTCAATAGTATAAAGAAGACATTTGGGTATGCATTTAATGCATTCCCAGGCTTGGGAATCCCTCAATTGAATGCTAATTCTGTTGAGCCTCATGTTCCATTCAGAATTGGTTCATTGGAGATTATACCAATCCCTGTTAAGCATGGAACATATGACATCTCTGGATATAGGATTGGAAATATTGCCTATATTACAGATGTGTCAGACATACAAATAGAGTGTAATAGAGATTATCTGCAGAATCTAGATATCTTGATAATCGGCGCATTGAGAGAAAAGCCCCATCCTACGCACTACAGCTTTTCAGAGGCTATAAGTGCAACGAAGGAACTCAAGGCAAAAAGAGTTATATTTACACATATGAATCATGCAACTTCGCATGCAGTGATCGCAGAACGATATAAGGGCATTGCAGAGCCTGCATATGATATGCTCACTTTGGAGGTCTAAATGATCGACAGCCTATTTTCTGAAATGGATTTAGATCCAGAGATGATTGAACTTGAAAGAAGAATGGAAGAGAGAAAGAAGCTCGAAGAAGCAAAGGATGCTCCAGCAACTGTTGTAGCTGAAGAGCCTAAAGTCTTTGACAAGAAACTCTACATATTAGATGGCTACTCAATCATTTATCGATCTTATTTTGCACATATTACATCACCTCTCACAGATAAAGAGGGAAAGAATGTCAGTGCTTACTTCGGCTTTTTCTCGACTCTATTCTCATTGCTTTCCAACTATCCTATGGACTACCTGGCTGTGACCATGGATGAGAAGGCACCAACATTCAGACACCAGATGTATCCTGAATACAAGGCTAACAGAGAGAAGGCTCCAGAGGATCTTCATCAGCAAGTTCCTTTGATCAAGGATTCTCTTGCCAGAATGGGCGTCAAGGTGCTTTCAAAGCCTGGCTTTGAGGCAGATGATGTTATAGCATCCCTTACAAAAGAAGCTAAAAAGAATGGCATTGATTCAATCATGGTCACTGGCGATAAGGATTTATGCCAGTTGGTAGATGATCATGTATTTGCGCTTAGGCCTCCTAAGAAAGGCGAGACCAAGTATAGTCTGTTTGGTGCAAAGGAAGTCAAAGAGGCATATGGCGTATCTCCAAACCAGATTGTTGATTATCTTTCAATCTTGGGAGATGCCTCAGATAACGTTCCTGGAATCAAAGGCCTTGGAGAGAAGGGGGCAGTAAAGCTTCTCACCGAGTATCTCTCATTCGATGGAATATATAGGCACTTGGATTCTCTATCTGCAGGTGTGAGAAAGAAACTTGTCGAAGGAAGAGAGAGTGGTGAACTGTCAAGAAAGCTGATTACACTTTCATTTGATGCTCTTGATGATGACTTCGACTTTGCTCCTCTTGCAGTCTCAAATATCGACAAGTCTTTAATCGCCGTGGATTTGGAAGAAAGAGGCTTCAAAGCCCTTTCAAAGAGAGCTCTAGCTGGCTCTGGCATGAATGTCGAGGATCTCAAAGCAGCAGAGCCTGAGATGCCTGTTGTGCAGATTCTTACAGATAGAGAGCGAGATGCTCTCTCTGGCTCTGGCTCCTTCTCTGTTGTTGAGAGTGTGGGAGAGCTTGAAAAGCTATTTAAGGAAATTGAAAACTTCCATGGCAGGATCATATCTTTGGATGTATTGACTGAAGGATATGAAAACGATGCAGAGTCTATCGCTTTCGCTTTTTCCTATGAGCCTAGAAAGGCTTTTTATGTCTCGCTTTTGGATAACAAGAGAGAGAAGTTGGATATTCTCGGAGAATATTTGAAAAAGGGTAGGATAAGAGTAGTTGCTCAAGATGCAAAATTTATCGTAAAGCACCTTTGGAAGGACTTGATAGACGCCGAGGATATCATCTTCGACACTATGCTTGCTGCATGGCTTATAGATAGCAATGCCAATGTCTACTCTTTAGAGGACTTGGCAACAAGATACTTCAGCGAAACCCTTATGAATATCTTCGATATCAGGGAAAAGGGCCAAAAGGTATCTGAATGTCCTCAAGAGCTTCTAATTAGATATCTCTCAGAGAGAGCTGACTATGTATTCAGACTCTATAGAGTTCTTGAAAGAAGACTGCATGAGAAGAATCTTGTTGATGTCTTCAAGACCTTTGAGCTTCCTCTTGTAAGGATACTTGCAAAGATGGAGATTGAAGGCATTGGCCTTTCCGAAGAACGCATGGAAGACATGAAGACAAAGACGGATGAAAGGATATCTGAGCTTGTCTCTGCGATTTATTCTCTTGCTGGCCATGAGTTCAACATCAATAGTACAATGCAGCTTGGAAAAGTTCTCTTTGAGGAGAGAAAGCTCCCTGTAGGCAAGAAGACTCAGAGGGGTTACTCTACTGACACTGCAACGCTTGAGGTGCTTAAGTCCACTGGCGATCCTATAATTGAAAATTTACTTGAATATCGTCAGCTTTCAAAGCTCAAGAGCACATATATCGATGTTCTTCCAACGCTTAGGGATAAAAATGGCAGAATCCATACATCATTCCTTCAGACAGGAACCGCAACAGGAAGATTGTCCTCAAGAAATCCTAACCTGCAGAATATCCCTGTAAGAACTGATGCTGGAAGAATCATTAGATCATCCTTTGTTCCTCGCGATGGCTATTTGTTCCTGTCTGCTGACTATTCTCAGATTGAGCTGGTTGTTCTTGCCTACATGACAGATGATCCAGGACTGACAGGAGCCTTCAGAAATGGCATCGATGTACATAGGTTTACTGCATCAATCATCTTCTCCAAGAACATTGAAGATGTAACGGCAGCAGAAAGAAGAATATCAAAGACAATCAACTTCGGAATCATGTACGGAATGTCTGCTTTCAGGCTGTCCAATGAGCTTGGAATATCAAGAAGCGAGGCTTCTGAATTCATCAAAACATATTTTGATAGATATGCTGGGGTAAGAAACTTTGTTGAAAAGACCAATAAGTCAGCTGCTGAGCTTGGCTATGTAAAGACTGAGTTTGGACATATTAGAGATATCATTGGCATCAACAGCTCCAACAAGACAGAGAAGGCTGGTGCAGAACGAGTTGCAGTCAACACGGTTATTCAGGGAACAGCTGCTGAAATCATGAAGAAGGCAATGATTTCAATTGGCGAAAAACTTGAAGAGGGTGGCTATAAGTCAAAGCTCTTGCTTCAGGTTCACGATGAGTTGATCTTTGAGGTTGCAGAAGACGAAAAGGATGAAATTGAAAAGCTCGTAAAGGAAACAATGGAAGGCGCTGTTAAGCTTTCTGTTCCTTTGAAAGCCTCAATTGAGACTGCTTATTGCTGGGGAGATATGCATTGATGATCATCGGACTGACTGGAAAGAGCTGCTCAGGCAAGAACAGAGTTGCTGAATTATTGGATCCTGAGATTTTCTCTATCATAGATGAAGATAAGCTTGGCCACATTGCGCTCGGTGCAAATAAAGATAAAATCAAGGAAACCTTTGGTAGTGATGTGTTTGGACAAGATGGCGAAGTTGA
>JAGBWX010000042.1 GCA_017629575.1 Spirochaetales bacterium
CGCCGAACTGGAGGACTTTGATTGGTCTCTCCTGCTTTACTACTGTTTCCTGAATTGTCTGCATGATTGCCGCTTTCTCCTTTGCTGTCATTCAGTATTAAATTTTCGCTATCAATCGTTTTCCTATCAATCAGGATGAAAAGGTCTTATTCGAGCCTCAATCATCGAGCTTTTTTGTTGCCAAAAAAAGGAAAACGAAACATAGTTTCATTTTAAATCTGCGAAATATTGTTGTCAAACGGAATTGCAGTATATAAGGCGTTAAATATTAAGGAGTTACGATTTTTTGAGTACGGAAAAGTACAAATTTTGTACACAATATAAATTATCTATTGTATAATTCCGTACTAGAGGTGCGATGTGGGTAAAAAGACTGGTTTCCTGATGGCCACAGTACATCAGGGCAGCGCTACTGCTATGTGGAAAGCTCTCGCGGAAGAGACTTCCAATCATCCTGAAGATGCATTGTTTGTTTTCCCTGGAGGAAGGATATCTTTCCCTGAATCTAGCGAATATCTCAGAAACGATATTTACAGCCTTGCAAACTCTCAAAATCTGGACGGACAGGTTATTTGGGCATCGACTCTTACAGGAAAGGTAGGAGATGAGGCGGCCAAGGAGTTTGTTAAATCCAAGGCCTCAGATATGCCAGTAGTATCAATCGGTCTTTCAGTTGACGGTGTTTCCTCTGTAGATTTCGATGCATATTCTGGAGTGTTTAAGGCGGTAAGCCACTTGATCAATCACCATGGAATCAGAAAAGTCGCATTTTTAAGAGGCCCAGAAACCCATCCTAGCGCAGAGGCTAGGTACCAAGCATATTTAGACGTTTTAAAGGAATATTCAATCCCTATAGACCATCGCATCATCTCTTCTCCTCGCCCATGGAGCGAAGGTGAAAAATCGGCAATTGAGCTCCTAGATGAAAGAAAGCTTATTCCGGGGGTGGATTTTGAAGCAGTTGTAGCGCCTTCTGATTACATTTTGTTCTGGGCAATCAAGCACTTCGAGAAGAGAGGTGTAAGGATTCCTTCTGTAGTTAAAACCATTGGCTTCAACGATAGCTGGGAAAATAAGATGAATGCTGTTGCAACATCAACAGTAAGAATGCCAATTACAAGCTTGGCTACAACATCCCTTAGCCTTCTTGGAAACATGATAGATTTCCCATCTGCTACTGCTCAGAATATCCTTCTTCCAACAGAACTGATTCTTAGAAGAAGCTGTGGATGCGTTGATTCATTTGGCGGAAAGGAAAAGGCAAGAAGAGAAATCTATGATTGGCAGTCCTTGCGAAGATGGATAGGTTCTGTTTCTGAGAGTCAGAAGTGCGCAGACGCGCTCTATTCTATTCTTAGAGAACTTTATGTTGTAGGTTGGTCTGCAAGAGGTGAAAGTGCAGATGCAATCAATGCTGCTCTTGAGATTTATTTCGACAATGGAGGCACTTCAAACATTCTCTTTGAGAGTATGAAGTGGAGCGAAGAGCTTCTCGGTGCAACAAGACTTGGCATAGAAGAGAGAGAGGTTCTTCATGCATTTGCAGTGCATCATACAGGTAGAGTAAATGCCCTTTCCTCCTTTGAAAAGAAGTCTATGAATGAGTTTCTAGATGCTTTTAACATGGAGCTTCTAGCAACAAGTTCTCTTACTCAGCTATTGCAAAAGATGAGAGAATCCTTGCCTAAACTTCATGTCAAAAAGGCCTTTATTGTATTAAGAAAAGATGACAATACATCTGTGTTTGCAGGTGGTTATGATGGCAGTGAACTATACAAGGATAAGGTTGAATTCTCAGCTCATTTGATGGTCGATAACAGCCATTTAGATAACATTTCGAAGGGAATGTTTATTATTGAGCCATTGATTTATGATAATAGATGCATTGGATACGTCATCTTTGGAGTAGATGAATCAATCTCTGGAACAATGCTCGAGAGCCTTAGATCCATGCTTTCTGCGGCCTTCAAGTCAATCGAACTTTTCAAGATTGCGGCAGAAAAGAGTGCAAGCGCAGAGGCCGCCGAGAAGAAGTCATCAGAGTTCTACTCGAATCTCTCCGAAGGTCTCAGAGAACCTCTGACATCAATTCGTGCTTTGGCTGATTCAGATGCGGAAATTGATAAGGATGAGCTTAGAAATCATGTAACCAAGGCAGCTCATCTCTTAGAGCTTTCACTCTCTGAAAGAGGCGAGGTTGCAATTAAGCCTTCCTTTGTTCCTCTATCAACTATTTTAAGGGAATTGGAATTGCATCTTTCTGCAGAGGTGCTGACCGAAGGAACCCTTCCTTCTGTTGTTATAGATAAGAAATACCTTTTGGATGTATTTAAGATTATCAAAGGTGTAATCTCTGCGCGTGGCGATAAGATGGTCGTAAGTGCAAAGACTTCGAAAACATCATTGGTATTTTCTGTTAAGGGCAAGGAGGATCTTTGGATTCCTAGAGACAATGAGAGTGACTCTTCAATGCTTTTGGCTGAGAAGATTATCATGCTCCACTCAGGTTCATACAAGTTTGGATCTTCTTCATTCTCATTTGAATTCCCATATCCAAGGCTATCTGGAGAAGTTGGACTCTTTGCCAACGATGGAAGCCTGGTCTATATCTCAAACGGGGAAGCGGTGCCAGAATGCTTGGAAAAATTGGGTGCTGTTGTCGTTAGAGAAGATGCTCTCCTTCAGGCATTCTCCCTTCCAGATGATACAGTCGCAATTGCTTGGGATGCCTCTCAGGAAAGAAAGTCCTCAACAATCATCCTAAATCTCCTTAAGAGCCATGTTTCCACAAAGAATCTTCCATTCCTCTGTTTTGGAATCGAACAGGAATGTATTTCGCTCATTACAGCATTGGAAGGATCTCTTCCTCAGTCAGATAGGGCTACTATCTTCTCCTTTGGCCACTTCCCTTCCACTTTGAAGAAGTTGGCCGAGTTTGGAAGTGTCGTGGAAGTGACTTCGCTTTCCGATGCAGAAGAGGGAGATGGCGAAGGTGCTCTCATGGTCTTCTACGACCTCGATATAGATTATATAGGCAAGGTGAGAAGCTCTAGGAAGTTTGGCAGAACTCCAATCCTCATTGTGAAGGATACCTTTACAGCAAAAGAAGCAGAGCTGCTTTCAGAGACCCCAAGCGTACTGATGGTAAATACCTCAATTACAGAATCTGAGGAGTTTATATCCAGAGTTGTTGGTATCTTCGGAGGTGGAGAGCTTCTCCCACCTTTGACTAGTGCACTTGTAAAGAGATCCATTGCGTTCATCAATAAGAATGCTTCTAGCCAGATATCTCGCTGGCAGCTTGCTGCGGCCGTAAATATCAGTGAAGACTATCTAACTAGGATATTCCGCAGAGAAATTGGCATTTCTCCTTGGGATTACCTCAATAGGTATAGAATCCAGCTTGCTTGCAAGATGCTCACTCAGACAGGAGCATCCGTCAATGAAATTGCGAGCGATACTGGTTTCCAGGATCAGGCATATTTCTGCAGAGTCTTCAAGAAGGTCAAGGGATTCCCACCTGGCCATATCAGACAGCGCACATAAGAGCTAGAAAATATGAAGAGGTCTGAATAATGCAACTGGTGGCTTGCAATATCTTCTTTTGCCTCAATAGACTATATATTGACGGCTGTAAAGCAGAACTCTCTAAAGAATAAGGAATAAAAAATGAAATCCAACCTTCCTCTTTCACTTCAGATGGCAAAGAGCGTAGAAAAGCGCTATCGCCCAGGCATGATGCAGTGGCACTATGAGCACGGACTCGTACTTTATGCTAGTCTCAGAGCTGCTGACTATCATGGTGATGACTCAATTTATCCATGGGTTTATTCAATGTATGATCGCCTCATTGGTGAGGACGGAACAATCGCAACATATAGAGAAGGTGAATTCAACCTTGACCAGATCAATGCAGGTAGAGGTCTTTTCCCTCTCGAAGATAGATCAGGCGAAAAGAGATTCGCACTTGCTCAGGATGCTCTAAAGAGTCAGCTCATCAAGCATCCAAGATGTCTCAACGGCGTTTACTGGCACAAGGAAATCTATCCATGGCAGATTTGGCTCGATGGCTTATACATGGAAGGACCATTCAACGTTGAATATGCTGCAAGACATAACGACATGACAGCAATCAACGACGTAGTTAACCAGCTCATCCTTACTTACGAAACACTCATCGATAAGAAGACAGGCATGCTTTACCACGCATACGATGAATCAAGAGGCCAGAGATGGTCTGACATCAATACAGGTCTTTCTCCACACTTCTGGTCAAGATCAATTGGCTGGTACATGATGGCTATCGAGGATGTTCTCGACTTCGTTCCAGAAGGACACGCAGGCAGAGCAAGACTCATTGAAATCATCCAGAACCTCTGTAAGGCAATGCTTCCATTCCAGGATGAGAGCGGCATGTGGTATCAGGTAACAGACCAGGGCACAAGAGAAGGCAACTATCTTGAGACTTCAGGTACTTCAATGTTTGCATATTGTTTCTATAAGGGTATCAGACTTGGATACATCGATCCTTCATACAAGGCTTATGCAGATAAGGCAATGGAAGGCATCAAGAAGCTTTATCTCACAGAGGAAGAAGATGGCGAGCTTCACCTTGGAGGCATCTGCTCTGTAGCAGGCCTTGGTGGCAACCCATATAGAGATGGTAGTTTCAAGTACTACATTCAGGAAAAGATTGCAACTGACGATTTCAAGGGAGTTGGACCATTTATTCTCGCTCAGCTTGAAAGCGAAAGAGCATAATAAAGCATTATCGAATCCTTTGACAGGCTGCTTCGGCAGCTTGTTTTTTATTGTCTTTTGGTTCAAATGAAGAAAGTTTAAATTCAAGTCACGAAATTTGTTGCATTTTGTTGTAATTAGAAAAAAGAAGTAAAGTTTTAAATCTATTTTAAGTTACTATTCTCAAAAGAATTAGATATAAATGTCTCCAATATGCTTTTTTAGAGATAGTTTGACACCATCTTTATTGATAGGTAGAATGTATTCATTGAAGAAAACTCTAATGGGAGACAAAAAATGAAAAAGACAATCGCACTTGCTCTTATGCTTCTTTGCGCATTTGCTGTATTCGCAGAAGGCGCTAAGGAAACAACAGCTACAACAGCTGCTGCACTCAAGATCGGTATGGTAACAGACGCTGGTACAATCGACGACAGATCATTCAACCAGGGAACTTACGAAGGCGTTAAGAAGGCTGCTGACGAACTCGGCCTCGAATGCACATACCTCAGACCAAACGGCACAACAACAGCTGAATACGTAACAGCTATCTCTGACCTCTATGACGCAGGTTACAGATTCATCGCATGCCCAGGTTACCTCTTCGCAGAAGCTGTAACAGAAGCTCAGAAGATGTTCCCAGATCTCATGCTCGTTATCCTCGACTCAGAGCCAACAGAAGCTGGCGCAAACACTGTATCTATCTACTTCAAGGAAGAGCAGTCAGGCTTCGCAGCTGGTCTTGCAACAGCTCTCCAGCTTAAGGATGCATCAGTTGGTTTCGTAGGCGGTATCGAGATTCCTTCAGTTCAGAAGTTCAGCTGGGGCTTCCAGCAGGGCGTTAAGTACGCTAACGAGAACTACGGAACAAAGATCGCTATGGAAGCACAGAACTTCGTATACTCAGGTTCATTCGCAGACCTCGCACTCGGTCAGCAGCTTGCTAACACAATGTACGCTTCAGGCGTAGACGCAATCTTCGCTGCAGCTGGCGGTACAGGCGTTGGCGTTATCAACGAAGCTAAGAACAGAAGACTTGCTGGCGAAGACGTTTGGGCAATCGGCGTTGACGTAGACCAGTACCTCGTTGGTGACATGGGCAATGGCCAGTCATGTATCCTCACATCAGCTATGAAGAACGTTGGTGAAGGTGCTTATGCTCAGGCAATCTCAGCAGCTAACGGCACATTCGCTGGTGGTTCAATCATCACACTCGGCGCAGCAGAAGGCGCAGTAGGCATCCCAGCTGACAACCCTAACCTCGACGACGACGTAGAAGCTAAGGTTCTCGCAGTTCTCGCAGACATCGCAGCTGGCAAGCTCGTTGTTGCAGACACAGCAGATGGCTTACACAAGTAAGATTTAATTGAGATTTAACTCAGAGGCCGCCTCTCTTTGGCGGCCTTTTTGGGATTTATAGAGTTACGGTATAGCCGTCCTCATGGAGAAATTCAGTGAGTAACTATGTAATTGAAATGCTGGGCATCCGCAAGGAATTCCCAGGAATCGTAGCCAATGATAACATCAACCTCCAGGTAGAAGAGGGGGAGATTCATGCTATTCTTGGCGAAAACGGTGCAGGCAAGTCTACTCTGATGAGCATTCTTTTTGGTCTTTATCAGGCCGATAAAGGTGTTATCAAGGTTAGAGGCAAAGAGGTATCAATCCATAGTCCTAACGATGCTAATGATCTCGGCATTGGAATGGTACACCAGCACTTCCAGCTTGTTCACAACTTCACAGTTGCAGAGAACATCATCCTTGGAAAGGAAGGTAGTTTCGTTTACGACATCAAGAAGGCTAGCAAGAAGATTAAGGAAATCTCAGAGCGCTATGGCTTGGCTATTGAGCCAGACATGGTAATCGAGGACATCACTGTTGGTATGCAGCAGAGAGTAGAAATTTTAAAGATGCTCTACCGTGATGCAGATATCCTCATCTTCGACGAACCTACAGCTGTTCTTACTCCTCAGGAAATCGATGAGTTGATGAACATCATGAGAAATCTTGCAGCAGAAGGCAAGTCTATCATTATCATCACACATAAGCTTGAAGAGATTAAGGCTGTTGCAAAGCGCTGTACAGTTATCAGACGCGGTAAGTTCATCGATATCGTTGATGTTGCTACAACAAGTGCGGCAGAGATGGCAGCTTTGATGGTTGGAAGACCAGTTAACTTCAAGGTTGAAAAGCAGGAATCTGTACCAGGAGAGCCAATTCTCTCAGTTAAAAACCTTAATGTAATGAATGCAAAGAAGGTTCTTGGCGTATCAGACTTCTCTCTTGATGTTAGAGCAGGTGAGATTGTTGGTATTGCTGGTGTTGACGGCAATGGACAGAGCGAGCTTGTTGAAGCTATCTGTGGTCTCAAGCCAATCGAATCAGGTTCCGTTTATCTCAATGGAAAGGATATTACAAATATCTCCATCAAGGAGAGAAATGACCTTGGTCTTGCACATATTCCAGAGGATAGGCAGAAGAGAGGTCTTATTCTCAATGCACCTCTTACAACAAACATGGTCATTAAGGAGTTTGATAAGGCTCCTTTTAGCAGCAAGGGCATTCTAAACTACTCAGAAATTGAGGAATACTCAAAGAAGATTATCGAGCGCTTCGACGTAAGAAGTGGCGAAGGCATCAATTCTCGTGCAGGAAAGCTCTCTGGCGGTAACCAGCAAAAAGCTATCGTTGGTAGAGAAATCACATCTCAGCCAGAGCTTTTGATTGCAGTAAACCCAACAAGAGGCCTCGACGTTGGTGCTATTGAGTACATTCACAAGGAACTCGTTGCAGAGCGTGACAAGGGCAAGGCTGTTCTTCTCATCTCCTTCGAGCTTGATGAAATCTTCAACCTTTCTGACAGAATCGCAGTTATCAACGCAGGTAAGCTCATCGATATCGTAAACACTAAGGAGACAGATGCTCATAGTGTTGGACTTATGATGGCTGGTATCAAGAAGGAGGCTTGAGATGGCAAAGAATACTGTAAAAATCAAAAAGCCTTTGATGGAAATACCATTTATTAAGTCAATGATTGTTTCCCTCACAACAGTTCTTCTTGGACTTATTGTTGGTGGCATTCTCATCATTGCAATCGGAAAGAATCCTATTGAAGGTTTCCAGAAGATTGTCTTTGGTGCTGTATCAAACACTAGAAGAGTTGGAAATACAATCGCTTATGCAACACAGCTGATCCTTGTTGGTCTTTCAGTTGCATTCGCCTTTAAGACAGGTCTCTTTAACATTGGTGGTGCTGGCCAGATGCTCATGGGTGGCCTTATGGCATCTATCTGGGCTCACAATGTAACATTCCTTCCTCAGCCAATTTACTACCTTTCACTTATCCTCGTAGCAGGTATCTCAGGTGCTATCTGGGGTCTTGTTCCAGGACTATTGAAGGCAAAGTTCAACGTACATGAGGTTGTTGGAACAATCATGTTCAACTGGATTGCATATTGGATTGTATACGATGCAGTAAAGGTATTCATTGTTGACCCTACAATCATCGTTAAGAGTAAGCCAATCCCAATGCAGCAGTCTCTTAGAACTGAATGGCTTGCTTCTATTACACAGCACAGCTACTTCAATATCGGCTTCTTCATTGCAATTATCGCCGTTGTCGTTATCTGGTTCATTCTTGAAAAGACAACACTTGGCTTTAATCTTAAAGCAGTAGGATCAAATAGATATTGTGCTGAATATGCAGGTATCAAGGTTAACAGATCTATCGTAATCTCAATGGGCATCGCAGGCTGTCTTGCCGGTCTTGCAGGTCTCACATACTTCCTCGGATTCTCAAACATTATGGAAATCGGAAAGTCTCCATCAGAGGGTTTCGACGGTATCGCGGTAGCACTCTTAGGTAACTCAAACCCACTCGGAGTATTCATCTCAGCCCTCTTCTTCGGAATGCTCAAGATGGGTAAGGGTAGCTTGACTGCTATTGGTATCCCAACAGAGATTGCAGACACTATCATTGCTATCATCATCTACTTCACAGCTACAAGCGTCATCATTCAGGGCTTCTGGGAAAAGATCATTAAGAAGCACTCAGAAAAGAAGCTGCTGAAGCAGGCAAAGGAGGAAAAATAAGTTATGTGGTCAGTTATTCAGATTATCGTTCCATCAGCTATTGCTTATTCTATTCCTCTTCTGATGGGTTCTCTTGGCGGTCTTTATTCAGAGAGATCTGGTGTTACAAACCTCTGTATTGAAGGTCTCATGCTCTTCGGTTGTTTCTCTGCCGCTGCATCAATTGTTAAGCTTCAGCCAATCATTGGCTTCAACGCAGGTATTGTTGTAGGTATTCTTGTTGCCATTGTTTGCTCAACACTTCTTTCTTGTCTCCATGCCTTTGCATCAATTAACCTTAAGGCAGACCAGACAATCAGTGGTACAGCAATCAACATGCTTTCAACAGCTCTCAGCCTCTATATGGCTCAGACAATTACAGGAAGCGGTAACATTACAATTACTAGAGGTATCATCAGATACAACATCCCTGTGCTTTCAAAGATTCCTGTAATTGGAAAGCTTTTATTCTCACAGACATACTGGACAACATGGGTTTGTTTGGCATTGTGGGCTCTTAGCTGGTTCCTTCTTTACAAGACAAGCTTCGGTCTCAGACTTAGAGCTTGTGGTGAGCATCCAAGCGCAGTAGCATCTGCTGGTGTTAAGGTTAGAAAGATGAGATACATCGGAGTTCTTCTCTCTGGTGCTCTCTCAGGCATCGGTGGTGCATGTATCCTCGTTACATATGCTGGCGAATACAATGCAGGAAGTGGAATCAACGGTCTCGGATTCTTAGCAGTTGCTGCTTTGATCTTCGGTCAGTGGAAGCCTCTTGGTATTCTCGGATCAACATTCTTCTTCGGTCTCTGTATGACAATCGGAAACGTAAGTAAGGTTATCCCTGCATTTGCAAACATTCCATCAGGAATGCTCAGCATGTTCCCATATGTAGCAACACTTATTGCTCTTATTCTCTCAAGTAAGAAGAGCAGTGCTCCTCTTGCTTCTGGACAGCCATTCTAAAATGGAAGGTTTTGTAGTACATATCTTCGTTTTATTAATGTTCATAATTCTCTCTGCTACTTTTTATAGTGGCAGAGGGAGTTTTTTGATAGCTGGCTATAATACAGCATCAGAGGAAGAAAAGAGTAATTTTGATGAGAAGGCACTTTGCCGCTTCATGGGTATGTTTTCAATGGTTTTAGGCCTCTGCTATGCCTTTCTCGCAATTTCTATATACTTTCTTCCAAAGCCATGGTTCTATGTATCCATGGTTACATTTTTTGCCGCTACAATAGCAGGTGTTATTTATGCCAATACTGGCGGCAGATTTCTTAAGAAAAACAGTTCAAACAACGGTGAGGTAAACAATGGATGAATTAATGAAGAATCTCAGCGAAACAGCTGAATATATCAAGTCAAAGGTAGGCGAAGAAAAGATTGAGATTGGTCTAGTTCTCGGTTCTGGACTCGGTGACTTGGCAGATGAAATTGAGAATGCAGTTGTCATTGACTATCATGACATCCCACACTTCCCAGTATCTACAGTTCCAGGCCACAAGGGCAGACTTGTAATTGGCAATCTTGAGGGCAGAAGAGTTCTTTGTATGCAGGGTCGCTTCCACTACTATGAAGGCTGGACAATGCAGCAGTGTGTATATCCAATCAGAACAATGAAGGCTCTTGGAATCAATTCACTCCTTCTTACAAACGCAGCAGGATGCGTAAACATGGATTGGCAGCCTGGTGATTTGATGATTATCAACGACCACATCAAGCTTATTCAGGACAACCCTCTCAGAGGCATGAATCCAGATGCTCTTGGCCCAAGATTCTTTGATATGTGCACAGCATATGATCCAGACCTCATCGAGGTTGCAAAGAAGGCTTCAGCTACAACAGGTGTTGATACAAGAGAGGGCGTATACATGCTCTTTACAGGTCCTTCTTTTGAGACTAAGGCAGAGGTAAGATTTGCTCGCATCTCTGGTGCTGACGCTGTTGGCATGTCAACTGTTCCAGAGGCAATCACAGCATCACACATGAAGATGCATACTCTTGGAATCAGCTGTCTTACAAACATGGCAGCAGGTATCCTCGATCAGCCTCTTAACCATGAAGAAGTAATCGAGACAGGCAATAAGGTAAAGGCTAAGTTCACAAAGCTTATCAGAGAGATTGTTAAAACATGGCCAAAGTCCAAGACAGAATAAGAGAACTAAGCTTAATGCCATTAGAGGGAGAAGGTGGATATTTCCGCTTTCTCCACCTTTTTGGTGATAGCGCAGGATGCATTTATTATCTTATAACTCCATCTGATTTCTCTTCTCTTCACATGCTTGATGGAGATGAAGTTTGGTTCTTCCTTGAAGGAGGAAAAGCTGAACAGATTACCTATTCAGAGGGTGGCTCTATAAAAAAGAGGATCCTGGACTCTAAGAATAGGAACTGTCTTGTAAAGAAGGGTGAGTGGCAGGCAACAAGGCTCATTGAGGGAGAATATGCACTGTTCTGCACGATTATGAGTCCGCATTATGAAGATAAGCTCTACCATGCCCCAGAAAGAAGACTACTGGAGCTATGTCCAGAACTTAAGGAATATACCCATCTATGAAAGTTTTGATTACAGGTGGATTCTCAACTTTGGGAAGAGCTATTGCAAAGGAATTCTACTCAAAAGGGTGGAATGTCTATATTACAGCAAGAGAGTACAAGCCATCGGATTATTTTAAAGTAATTGAGATGGACGTCACCGATGGAGAAAGCATCGAAAAAGCTCTTTCCTCCCTCGATAGCTTAGACGTACTTGTAAACAATGCGGGAATATTCACAGAGGGTTATCAGGATGAACTTTCAGATGAGCTCTTTGACAAGGTCTTTGATGTAAATGTAAAGGGCTTGTTCAGGGTTACAAAAAAGCTTCTTCCTCTCTTGAAGGCATCCAAAGGATCCATTGTAAACATTGCATCAATCAATGCTCTTCATCCTGGATTTGGCAAGACAGCTCATTATGATGCTTCCAAGGGTGCAGTGAAAAGCTATACGGCATCTCTTGCAGCCGAGACGGGTCTCAGAGTAAATGCTGTTGCACCAGGCTTGATTATGACAGATAGGCTCAAGGGGAGCGAGTTAGAATCTTTCTATAGTTTACACTCTGTCGAAAGGTCCATGGTCAGAAGCGAAGATATAGCAAGCGCTGTATATTTCTTGGCAACAGCAAAGGGCATATATGGACAGACCTTGACTGTCGACAATGGATATTTGCTCTTCTAATAACGTTAAAAAACAAGACCATTTAAGTGGTCTTGTTTTTGTTTAATGAAATAATAATGAATATATTATGATGCAGTGATTATAGCGTTAGCCAGAGACTCCGCTATGTCATCTATCTCAGAAGATGGCCTATTTGGCATCAAAACTCCATCCTTGTGGATGTAGGAAGTGTAAGGGATGTATTCCATCTTTTGAATTCTTGCCCAAGAGTAGAGACCGGAGACTGCATTTTTGCCATCTTCCTTTGAAATGCTTGAAGAACCGAATCCATAGAAAAGCTTTCCCTTTAATTCTTCCTTTTCATAAAGAGGCCATGTTCCATCTAAAAAAGCCTTCATCTCTGCAGTTGGCATTCCAAACATTGAGTAAGTTCCTACGATTATGGCATCACCTTTGATGAGTTTAGAGTTGGAGATTACAGGAAGGCTGATGATATCTTCATAGTATTCGTTTACGTCATTTCTTATATTTGCAGCCAAATGAAGGTCAGAGTCCTCGACTCTATAGAGTCTCGCATCTATTCCCTTTTCTATGAATTTTTCCAAGAAAGCATTGGCGATGATGTACAAGTTGCCGGATATTGAGTGAATGATTATATTTGCACGCATAAAGACCCTCCTAGTATTAAGTTTAATGCTACTTTTGACTAACGTGTGGATGAAATATCAAAAAAATATGGAAAGGAAAAGCCTCCGATTTTAACCGAAGGCCTGTTTCTTATATGACAAACGATGGTCTATTGATATTTTCATTTATCGAAGACTTAGCAGAATGCAGTATAGATGCCATCCTTTTCAGCTACGGTGACATTATGGCCATATATTTCTGAAAGGATTTCAGATGTAAGAAGATCCTCTTTTTTTCCATCAAGCATAATCTTGCCATCTTTCATCAAAAGAACTCTATTCACCTCTGGAATGATCTCTGCTAGTTCATGTGTGACCATGATTATGGTTCTTCCTGATGTAGCATATCCAGAGATTATCTTTCTCAAGTCGGCTCTGGATGGGAAGTCTAGGCCATTTGATGCTTCATCAAGGAGCATGATTTCTGGTTCTGTTATTGCAGCTCTAGCTAAGAGAACTCTTCGTTTTTCACCAGTGGATAATGTATTCATTGCTCTATTTGAAAGAGCTGTTAGCCCGGCTTTTTCCAGAGCCTTGTCAGCCTTTTCCCAGATTTCATCTCCTACGATATGGTGGAAGTCGAAGCCGAGAGAAGAAAAGAGTCCTGATGCAACGATTTCTCTTACTGAATAGGTTGTGATGAAGAAGTCATCGTAGCTTGGAGAGACTATGCCAAGCCTTGGCTTTAATTCCTGGATGATCCATCTTTCTTTGCCAAAAATAGAGTTTCTGTAATTGTCCTTTGCAAGAGGGTAGGTTCTTCTTGCAATTACATCAACCAATGTTGATTTTCCTGCGCCAGTTGGTCCGATGAGGGCGATTCTTTCTCCTTTTTCGATGGCAATTGATACGTCATCTAGGATAATATTTCCGTCCCTTCTTACCGTTGCGTGCTCTATTTCTATGATTTTAGCCATTTTAACTCCATCCGTAGTGTAGAAAGAATGGTTGTTTTCTTCAATCTAAGCGCTAGAAAAGATACAAAGTTATTCGAATTAGTCTGGAAACAGTAAAATAATACAAATAGACCTTGTGTTACAGTTGCGTTTAGTTTGTTTCAATGAGAGAATAGACGGGTCACGTTCGGAGATTGACCTAGCTAGTTCGTGATTACCCCGAAAGGGGACAAGGAGGTTGCCGCTGGAAACAGGAATCCAGCGGTTTTTTTATTTCTTTAAATTTACTGTTTTTCCTTTTTTTCTTATGACACCATTCAAAAATCATACAAAAATTCTTGCATTTATATTTTTTAGTTAGTTTTTATTTTTTTTCGTTGACCATGAAACCGAAAGAATGTCAAATTGTTTATAAGATATGAAGAAGTTTTCCATTATATTATTATTAGTTCTTTTAGCATTCTCTTCATGTTCTACAAACAAGAGTTCTGGGCATGTTGAAGAGACAGTGGTAGTTGCACAGGAAACTGTTGCATCTGTAACTCCAAGGGAAGAAGTTCCTGCTCCTGCTCCTGCACCTGCAGTGGAAGCTGTTGTTGATGTTGCCGAAGTAGTAGAGGTAATATCCAGCGAGCCGGAAGTTTCTGTAGTTGTACCTACTGAATCTAAGGTAGAAGTTCTTCCTGAACCAGAGCCAGAAGCAGTGGTTGAAGTGGTTGCAGAGCCTGTTTATGCGGAAGCTCCTAAAGCAGAACCTGCTCCTGTTGTAGAGGTTGTTTTGGAAGAGGTTGCTCCTGCTGTAGAAGAAGAGCCTGTTATTATAGAAGAGCCTATTGCTGTTGCTCCTGTTGAAGAGCCAGCTGCAGTAGAGCCTACTGCTGTAGAGCCAGAGACTTTCATCTATGGCGAGTTAGAACTTTTTGGAAAGACTGCTTCAATCAAGATGGGCGAGACTAAGTCTGAGATTGAGTATCCAGAGGATATTATTCTTGATTCAGATATTGCTGCTTTCATTGAGAAGGTTGGTCCATCATACAAGGATTATATTGCTGGCGTAACATATAAGATTCTTCCTGATGGAAAGGCAGAGGTTTATTATCCTGCTATCTCTAAGGAATTTGGCTTTGAGATTCTCAAAGTCCTCGAAAAGGAAATTCTTCAGTACGTAGAAGATCTCTATGCTTCTAAAGCTGACGTTGAACATCCCTTTCGTGAAAACGCTGCAGAAGTTGCAGCACCAATTGTGGAAATTGTACCAGCACCAGCAGATGCACCTGCAGATGCAGAGGCGCCTGTACCAGCAGCTCCTGAGACAAAGACAGCAGCTTCAGAGACAGCAACAGTACCAGCAGCTTCTAAGGATATTCCTGTAGAGCCAGCTCCTGCACCTGTAGCAGAGAAGAAAGAAACAAAGGTTGAAGCACCTGTAGCAGTTGCACCAGTTGTCACAGTTCCAGTTATCGACAGCGACATGGATGCAGAGATGTTCTCCATGCTTGGAATCTTCATTGTAATCGTTGTTCTTTATACAGTTGCTGTTGCAATCAGAAGCATTAACAAGATGCCTCTCTCAAAGGGAATCTCCTTTGTAATCGCAGCCCTTTTGACAGCACTTTCAATTGTAGTTTCATCAATTGTAAGTGGATATGCAAATATCTATCTTGTATATCTGATCCTTCTCTTTACCTTCTTCGTATTCAGGTCAAAGGGTGCAAAGAACTAGATTCAAGCTTCAGAAGCGCCTCTAGTATATTAGAGGCGTAGAAGAAGTTATCGAGAGCAAGAATGCTTGCTCCTATGCTAAGGCCTCCTTCCTTGCAGTTTGAGCGGAAGATGATTACATCCTTTCTCTCAGCTGGAAGATAGGAGGTCAATTTTGTCTGCATATCTGCATAAATCTGATCAGATAGGGCAGAGAGCTCTCCTGTGAGCATAACGCTTCTTGCACCTGTTGCCTGAACAGCTTGAGAGAGAGCAAATACCATTGCCCTTGAAGGGTCTCTTACAAAATCATCGTTTAGAGCAATCTCCCTCAGTGATCTGAGGCCCGTTGTCTCTCTTAAGCGCTCACCAGATGCCACGGCCTCAAGACAGCCCTCAGCGCCACAGCTGCACTTGCCGCTTTTGGCAACTCTAATGTGTGCAAAGCTCTTTATATCGAAAAGCTGGTTCTTTAGATATGCTGCCTCAATAGTCTCGTTCCATGAGACGAAATAAAAACCATCCAATGATGCTGTAACATAGTCGATTTCTGCTCTTGCTTCTGCAATGGCGGGGCATATTAGAATAGATGGCCATGGAAGATCGATTTCCACATCCTCATGCGATACAACAGCAGCGCCGAATATCTTGGCATCTTTTCCTAGTCTGTCGCATGTAGCCCTTATGTCTTGCCAAAGATTTTCGCTCCTTGGCATTCGTTCGAACCTCAGGACTCTTCCCAAAGTATCAGAAATGGATACAGATACAGAGGCCTTTCTAAGCTCGATGGAGAATACCCTTCCTGCATTTCTGTTTATCGATAGCTTTGTTGCAGGTCTGCCTGTTGTCATCTCCTTTTCCATTTCAACGATGAGGCCATCCTTGATTAGACTTTCTGTTATATCAGAGATGCTGACCTTGTTGATCAGAAGCTCCCTAGAGAGCTCTGCTCTTGACATATTTCCTGTTCTGAGAGCGTTTAAGACCTTAATTCTGTTTATCTTTCTTGCATTGTCTGGGCGTGAGAAATCCATATGAGAATTTTACGGCTAAAATAACTAATTTGATAGCAAAAAGGTGTTGTCTTTGCAAAGTTTTGATATTATCTTTCTTGAGTAACTTATTTGGGAGAACAAACAAATGGCAAATAAAAAGTTTAAGACAGAAGTTGCAGATCTCTTGCACCTTCTTATTCACTCATTGTATTCAAATAAGGAAATATTCCTCAGAGAGCTTATCTCTAATGCATCTGATGCGCTTGATAAGCTTAAATATCTTTCACTTACAGAGGATAGCCTCAAGGGCTACTCCTTCGACCCAAGAATCGACATCTCATTCACAGAAGAAGGTGAGAGACTCCTTGTGATCAAGGACAATGGCATCGGCATGAATGAGGAAGATCTCAACAATAATTTGGGAACAATCGCATCTTCTGGAACTAAGAAGTTCCTTGCAAATCTCACAGATGACCAGAAGAAGGATAGCAACCTCATTGGTCAGTTCGGTGTTGGCTTCTACTCAGCATTCATGGCAGCAAAGAAGATTACTGTAATCTCAAGAAAGGCTGGAGAAGATGCAGCCTATAAGTGGGAATCTATGGGCGAAAGCTCCTACTCAATTGAGGCTGCAGAGAGAGAAGAGCAGGGCACAACAATCATCCTCCATCTCAATGAGGATAGCTATGAATATGCTAATCGCTGGGAGCTTGAGACTCTTGTAAAGAAGTATTCAGATCATATTGCTTATCCAATCTATCTTGAGTATGACCAGGTTCATTACGAAGACGAAAAGGATGAGGAAGGCAATCCAAAGAAGACTAAGGAACATAAGATTGAGAAGATCAACTCTTCTTCCGCTCTTTGGAGAAGATCAAAGAGCTCAATCAAGGATGAAGAGTACAAGGAGTTCTACAAGAACAGCTACTACGATTCTGAAGATCCTCTTTTCTACCTACATACAAAGGCAGAAGGTACAACAGAGTACACAACACTGTTCTACATTCCTGCTAAGGCTCCAATGGACATGAACTACGCTGACTATAAGCCAGGTGTTAAGCTCTATGTAAAGAGAGTCTATATCACAGATGACGATAAGACACTCCTTCCTCCTTATCTCAGATTCGTAAGAGGCATCATCGATTCAGAGGACCTTCCTCTCAATGTTTCCAGAGAGATTCTCCAGGAAAACAGAATCATGAGCACTATTAGAAACAGCTCAGTAAAGAAAATTCTTTCTGAGTTCCAGAAGATTAGCGATGGAAATCCTGACTTATATGAAAAGTTTATCAAAGAGTATAATAGACCATTGAAGGAAGGCCTCTATTCAGACTACATGAATAGAGATGCTCTCTTGGAGCTCATTAGATTCAAGAGCTCAGATAGAGATGGCTATGTTTCTTTGAAGATGTACAAGGAAAGAATGCCTGAGGACCAGAAGTCTATCTACTACATTGCTGGTGGAAGGGAAGATGTTCTCAAGAAGTCTCCTTTGATTGAAGCATATAAGAAGAAGGGCTATGAGGTTCTTATCATGGCTGATGATATTGATGATATCATCATCTCCTCAGTTCCTACTTATTCCGAAATTCCACTTAAGGCTATCAACAAGTCTGGAGCAATTGAAGAAATCAAGAGTGCTGATGACAAGGTTAAGGAAGAGGCTAAACAGGGCGTAAAGGACAAGATTAAGGCTGCTCTTGGTGACAGAGTAAAGGATGTAATCATCTCTTCTCGCCTTTCAGATAGCCCAAGCGCTGTCGTTGTTGACGAGAATGACCCAACAGTCCAGACTCAGAGACTCTTGAAGGCCATGGGGGCTGGTGACATGCCAGAAGTTAAGCCAATTCTCGAGATCAATCCAGATTCTCCAATCATTCTAAAGATTGAGTCTCTCAAGGATGATGACAAGGTCAGAATCTATTCAGAGGTTCTCCTTGACCAGGCACTTCTCCAGGAAGGCTTGATGCCACAGGATCCTGCTCAGTTCGCAAAGAACCTTTCAAAGCTTCTTTCTGAATAATTGAATATAAGCAATTGCAATAATCGCTCTAGTGAAAAGCTATGAGCGATTTTTTATGGGTTATCTTTTGAATCTATATCAATAAAAAACTGGAGCACATTGATTACTCCAGTCAAATCTTATTCGCCAACTGCTTTGTTGGTGAGCATTGTATGAATCAGCTTCAGCATCTTAGGCTTTCTCATTGCAGAGTTTTGCTCGCCGATGCAGAGAACTTTCTTGTTCCTCTTGCCTGCTTTTTCCCAAAGAGGAAGTGATTCCTTATTCGGATTTCCAGAGCTGGCAAAAGTACAAAGGCGGTCTACCATCTCATCGCTTAGCTTATAGTCCTTCTCCTCCATTGGTCTCCAGCAGTTTTCCAAGGTTCCGAACCAATACCACAAATCTGAAGAGTGCCATGCTCCATTGTCATCTCCAGGAAGCATTCTATCGAAGAACCAAACATAGCTTGGCTTAGTTCTCTTTGAGATCCACTTCTTGGTCAGTCCCAATAAAACAGGAGGTGCCATATCGTGGCTTGTAGAGCCTGCCATATATGGAATGTCATGAGGAATGCTATTTTCTACAATTAGAGTTCCATCCTTTGTTGGAAAACCAGATCCTCCCTTCATATTCTTTTTTAGATTCTGCCATATATTGAATATGATCTCTGCTGGAAGCATTCTGAACTCATCGATAGTTGCACAGCCAGCTTCCTTCATTTCAGCCTGCCAGAATGCAAAAGACTTCTCTTCGCTTCCAGCTGTCATAGTTGCCATGCCGCATCCACTTGATAGAACAGCCTTATCAAAGAGACCCTTAGTGAGAGGACTCTGACAAAGAAGCTGTACGCTCATAGCACCAGCGCTCTGTCCCATGATTGTGATATTGTCTGGATTGCCTCCAAAAGCTGCGATATTGTTCTTTATCCACTTGATTGCTGCAATCTGGTCGAATAGGCCATAGTTTCCAGTATGTCCAGATTCTTTTTTAAGCTCAGGATGTGCTAAAAATCCCATAGGTCCAAGTCTGTAGTTGATTGTTACGGCAATTATTCCCTTCTGTGGCCACACAGGTCCATCGAAGTGCTTCTCATGTCCACATCCACCTGTGAACCCGCCACCATGGATATAGATGATGACTGGACGATTGTCTCCACTTTTGAAGTTCTCTGGCGCAAAAATATTCAGGAAAAGACAATCATCGCTATAGCTATAGCTTTCTCCCTTTCTGAACTCATTGTAATAGAAGTATTTCTTCTCATTGAGCTCTTCATCATAGAAAGCCCTGGGCTGGTATGAACAGCTACGATAGTTAGTTGCATCATAGATGCCGTCCCATTTTGTGACAAGCTCAGGATAGCTCCAGCGCTTTGCTGTAGCATATCTGATGCCCTTGAATGCAACAGTGCCTGCAACTCTTCCCTTTGTTCCGATTATCTCACCACAAGGTGTCTTTACTATTTCCATATGTACCTCAAAGTCCGAATACTCTCTGAGCATTTTTTCTGCATATGTTGTCATATGCATCTTTGCTGAGCTTCTTCTTTTCAACCATCTCATCAAGCCATGCACCAAGAGGGAATACCATATCCTTGTTTACCATGTCTGTTGCAAAGAAGAGCCTGTCTGAATATTTCTCTAGGAAGTCAAGGCCAAATTCTTCATCTCTCATTATGGCAGAGCTTCCGCTGTTTGCACTCAAGTCTCCATAGAGATTTGGATATTTCTCAAAGAGTTCAGGAACTCGTCCACCTGGGACTACAGGACCCTTTCCCCATTGATTTCTGCCAACCTTATCCTTAGGAGCATCTGCGCTCATCTCAATCCAGAATGATTGGCTATGGCCTAAAATCTTTAATTTTGGATGGTTTATAAGAACTTTTTCCAAAAGAGGAAGTCCCGGATCATCCACGACTCCATAGCTATAGCCAACTTCAGGACTCATGTGGAATGTGACAGGCATATCGAGCTTTTCAGCAGCATCAAACAAAGCCTCTAGAAAAGGATCGTCCAGCCGTCTGTTGATTGTCAGCTCGCCAATTCCAATAGCTCCATCCTTTTTGCACTTCTCGAGTCTAGAATATACAGATTCTGGATCAGAGGGCTTAAGTGTGCACATCCAGCTATATCGATTAGGGAATTTGTCGCAAATAGCCTTGTTTGCCTTGTTTGTGCCGAAAGGTAGCCCTTTTTCTGCACTGGACATCAAAACTCCCTTCTCGATGTTCAATTCATCGAGGTGAGGGAGCATGTTTTTTGCACTTGTCAAATTCATCTTTCCAAGCTTTGGGAGCTGGAAAGGCGTTAAGTGCAGGTGAAGATCGATTTTCTTCATTATTAGTTTCCAGCAGCTGATCTGCGTTCAGCCATTTCCTGGTACATCTGGTCTGTCTTCTTCTTGTCGAGGTTGAAGATGAGACCGATGCCAATTAAGCAAAGTGCGTAACAGAGAGCAGGGATGATGTTGCAGACATAGTAGATGCCCTTTACAGCTTCTGCAGTCTGAACAACGTTTGTACCTGATACGTAGCCAACTAAGCCTAAGCTTGCTGCAATACCAGTAGATGCAACGGTTGAGCCAATCTTTCTGCTGAATGTATAGAGGCTGTACATGCTTCCATCGCTACGTACGCCAGTCTTCCACTCTGAGTAGTCCAAACAGTCTGATACCAAAGCCCAGATAAGCATTGTAAATGCTGTCTGTCCAAGAAGTGTGAGGATGTTGAGGATTGTGAAAAGCAATACGTTTTCGATGTAGAATACAATCTTTATAAGGCTGATTACGAAGCTGAATGCGCTTGTGTAGAGGATTACGTTTCTCTTTCCGAACTTTCTTACCATCTTAGGGATGAGAGGGAAGACAACAACCATGAAAGGCATAGCTGCAATAGTTGAAAGAGTGATCATATCTGTATTGTTGTAAACTTCCTTATAGATATAGCTATAAGTCTGGCTTGAGCCTGTGATTGTGAGCATTGAGCCAATTGTTGCTACCATTACGCCAATTAATGGACGGTTCTTGAGAGCTGCCTTGAGAACTGTCTTATACTCAAACTTTTCCTTAGCAGTTACGTCTTCTCTTACTCTTTCCTTTGTCATTGTGCAGAGGAGGATGTAGCAGACGATTGAACAGATGCCGAAGATTACTGCAAGAAGGGTGAATCTCTCAGGAAGAATGTTGCTGTCTCTATCGAAGCAGATCATTGGAACCATTGAAAGAGCAACAGCACCAACAAGGCCACCTCCTACGCTTCTAGCTCTGGAGAGCTTTGAACGCTGGATTGGGTCCTGTGTAACAACGTTTGCCATAGCGCCAAATGGCATGCTTGTGCCTGTATAGCTCATGCCAAAGAGGATATATGCGAAAGCAACATATGCATGGAGTAAAACACCTTCGAAAGGAACATTGCTGAAGCATAAGATACCACTTAATGCGAGAGGAATCATGAAGAGCTTAATCCAAGGAGTGAACTTATCCTTGCTCTTTCCAAGGTGCCATCTATCTGGGAAGGAACCGATGATTGGATCGTTTACTGCGTCCCAAAGACGTGCGACGAGGAATAAACCTGCCATCCAAGTTGCATTGATTCCCAATGCGTAAGTACAGAATGTAAGGAAATATGCATCAACAAAGAGATTTACGAAGCTTCCTGCCATATCGCCGAAGACATAACCAAATTCATCCTTTCCACTGAAAGGACGCACTGTTGTGTCAAGCTTAGCCATTAAAGACCTCCAAATTTAATAAACAATTATTTACCGTGTTGTATACTATATTAGAATATTGGCCAAAGCTAGTGTTTAGGACGATATCTAGAACAATACTTGTAAACACTGTATGAATTTCCTCGATTTTACTTTTTATCGAGGCCGATTAAATAGATTTCGAAGCTATCATCTCTGCAAGCTTTTGGCTTGAATGCCTTTGCCTTGTTGAATAGAGTCCTCATATTCTTGAGAACCTGTTCCTGTCCGCCACCCTGGAAGATCTTGATTACAAGATTTCCATGTACTTTAAGCTGTTCTTCTGCAAGGAAGACTACTTGCTCTGCAAGCCATTCAGACCTAGTTGTGTCTACAGTTCTATTTCCTGTTGTCATAGGAGCTGCATCGCTAATTATTGTGTCATATGGGCCATGCTCAACAAGCTGAGCTCTTATCTCTTTTGAGAAGGCATCGCCAGTGAACTCGATGACAGTAGGTGGAACTGGGTTGAGATTTAATGGATTTAAGTCAACAGAGACAATCTTGCCCTTGCCCTTGATGAGCTCTCTATGAGTGAAGAGAGTCCAAGAGCCTGGAGCTGCTCCAACGTCAAGAACGGTATCGCCTGGCTTAATCAGCTTGTGTGTCTGATTGATTTCCTCCAGCTTGTATACGCTTCTTGCTGGATATCCTTCCTTTCTTGCCTTGAGTGTGTATGAGTCTGCCTTGTCTCTGCGTGAATTAGCCATAATTAAGATATTAGATTAATTAGTGGATAAAATCATCACTTGAATGAAAAAAGAAGCGTCATTCCGGCTTTTTGGGAGTGGGAGAGGCCGGATGACGCAAAAAGTACGTATTGTAAAGGAGCGCAGTACTTCCTATCCTTTCACACCTACAAGTGCACGAAGCATGCCAATTCAATTAACTCTTTGTATATTAAGAAAATAATAAAATTAGACCGTGAAAAATCACTGTGAAAAATTTACATAGTGTGCAATTATTGCACACAAAATTTTCTCAGTTGCAACTAAAGACAGGGACGACCAGCGTCCCTGTCTACACTAAAAAGGAGGTTGTTGAAAAAACTGCTCTCAGCTCACCTTAGAGCTAAAACCTATCATGCATAATGCGTGCCAAGTCAAAAAAAGGGCTTAAAATGCATGTTTTTCAACATTTTGAACACAATATATAGATTTAATCTGTGAAATAACTTCACCATGTGAAAGTTTTGAATGTTTAAAGTTTTTCTTCTTTCTGTTATCTTTGATTTGTGCGTAATACGATAATTAACAGACAATTTAGGTATTCATATAACAATGGGGCGCTTGTCCTGGTCTTTTTAAATATAGCAGTATACTTGGTAACGAACTTTTTCCCACAGGTGACATATTATCTGGCTATGGTTCCAACTCTTGTTTATTACAAACATTGGTATTGGCAGTTCTTTTCCTATATGTTCGTCCATGGCTCCTTCTCACATCTTTTGAGCAATATGCTCGGCATATTGATTTTCTCCGTTGCCTTGGAGCGAAAGATAGGAACTAAGGAGTTCTTGCTCTATTATCTCTTATGTGGAGTTTTGGCAGGAATTGCGTCTTATTTCTCATATTATTTTACAGGAATGAATGCAGTGCTTTTGGGCGCATCTGGCGCTATGTACGCTGTAATGCTCTTGTTTGCCGTATTCTTCCCAGGCGCAATCATCCTCATCTTTGGAATTCTTCCTGTAAGAGCTCCTGTATTGGTGCTCTTCTATTTCGCAATAGAGTTCTTCAGCCAGTTCTCAATGGATGGCATAGCCCATTCAACTCATCTTTATGGCCTTCTCTTTGGATTGCTATATATAAGGATTAGAATGAGAATTAGACCACTTAAAGTTTGGGGAATCCTGTAAAAGATAAAGTCCTTCAGAACGAAACTGAAGGACTTTTGATTTAGAGTGAGTATTCTTCGCGAATATCGCTGTAGCCTTTCTTGATTACATCGTAGATAATCTTCAGCTTTTTATCGTGATGGATGAATGCAGACTTCATTGCATTGATTGTGATCTTCTCAAGGTCACGAACATTCATGCCATATTTTTCTACAGCAATCTCCATTTCCTTGGTGAGGCCTGTGTCGCTCATCAATCTATTGTCTGAGCAGAGGAATACTCTGAAGTTATTCCTGAAAAAGAGTGGGAATGGATGTTCTTCATAGCTTTCTACAGCACCTGTTCCGACATTTGAAGTAAGACACATTTCAAGAGGAATTCTCTTGTCCTTAACAAAGTGTGCAAGGCTGCTCATCTTCAGAATCTGGCCATTCTCGATTGTCATATCCTCAACGAGTCTTGTTCCATGTCCAATTCTATGGGCTTCGCAAATCTGGATTGCCTGCCAGATGGACTCGAGACCGAATGCCTCTCCGGCATGAATTGAGATGTTGAAGTTCTTGTTTCTGATGTATTTGAAAGCATCCTGATGCTTCTTTGCTGGGTGTCCAAACTCGTCGCCGGCAAGGTCAAAACCTACAACGCCCCTTTCTGAGAATGCAACAGCAAGCTCTGCCATCTCTAAAGAATGGGATGGGTCTAGATGTCTCATTGCAGAGATAATCACACCGAATTCAACACCTGTTTCCTTTCTTCCTGCCTCTAAGCCCTTGATTACAGCGCTTACAACCTCTTCGAGGTTAAGGCCCTCCCTTGTGTGAAGCTCTGGACAGAATCTGATTTCTGCATATACGACATTATCCTTAGCAAGATCTTCGATTTCTTCCTTTGCGATTCTATAGAGAGACTCCTTGTCCTGCATGACGGCAGTTGTGATTGCAAAGGTCTCAAGATAGAGTGCAAGAGACTTCTGCTTGCAGCCTCTGATGAACCATGCTCTGAGTTCCTCTGGGTCATGGCTAGGGATTTCTATATTCTTCTTTTCAGCAATTTCGATAATTGTCTCAGGTCTAAGTCCACCATCAAGATGTTCGTGCAGTTCGACCTTTGGCAGTTTTTTTATAATTTCCTTATTTAGCATATTACAAAGTATAACATGAAAGACAAAAAAGCAAAGAAAGTGCCATTATTGGTAACATAAAATAATATTCTGTTGATATATTCTTAATTTAAATAAAATTATTTGAATAAAAATTGAATTTTTTAATGCATTTGGTCTTTACATTACTTTGATAATAGTAGGATTATAATAATAACGGAGGCGGAAAATATGGCAAGAACAAACGAGTCAGTTAACAAGAAGCTCTTAACAGCTGCTGTAAGCGCAACAAAGGCTAGGGAAATCAAGGACATCCTCGAGAAGGGTGCTGATATCCATACTCATAACGAATGGGGCTTAACTCCTGTCATGCTTGCTGCTCAGTATAATCATTCAGTTGCAGTTCTCAAGGCTCTCATCGAGGCTGGTGCAGATATCCATGAGGCAGAGCCAAAGTATCGCTCTAACTCTCTTCACCTTGCAGCAAACAGCTCAAAGAACCCAAAGGTAATCGATGCACTTCTCGCTGCTGGCGCAAATATCGATGCAAGAAACTATCTTGGAGAGACAGCCCTCATCATGTCTGTAAATACAAATCCTGAGACAAAGATTACAACTCAGCTCATCAAGTGTGGTGCAGATATCAATGCAACAGACTATCAGGGACATTCAGTTCTTGATTATGCTAAGGCTGCGAAGAGAACTTACATCATCAACCTTTTAAAGGAACAGGGTGCAAACTGACAGCTAACAGAGATTCTTCGGAATCTCTTTTTTATTTTCGAAATGCCTTTCTATTATTATCTTCACTTATGTGAGGAAAGATATGGAAGGCATTAATTCTTTTAAGCTAAAGTCGGATATTGATAGAATATGCGGAGTTGGTCCGCTTCCTAACTTCACATCTGAGCCAAAGAGCGAATATAGAGACTTTTCTCGGCTTCGCTATCATGGCCATCAAATTCGAGGGATAAAGAAAAGGCATTGAAACATAGAGAAAAGCAGATTTAATCTGTTTTTTTCATTTTATTTTAGTCTTGGAAAACTAGGTTATAGATAATCCCCTTAGAAAATAAAACTTGACAGGTAAAAATTTGCAATGATACCTTAAAAAATAGGATTGTATGATTATCATACAAATTGAATTTTAGAGGTGTTTATGCTCAGAAAACCTGTATTAGGATTGATTGGATTCTCAGATGGAGATCCAGAAGTACACGAGCAGCTGAAAGATATCGTTCAGGCTCAGGTTGATGTAATAGCATCCGAGCTTAAGAAGGACGGCAGGGTGGATGTCATTGTAGCCGATAAGCTCGTCTCCTCCGTTCAGGATGCAAAGGAAGAAGCTGAAAAGCTCGCATCTAAGGGTGTTGATGGAACTGTATTCTCATATGGCGTATTCGCATTCCCTAATTTCTCAGCAATTGCTGCAAAGAATGGCAAGGGGCCTTTCCTTCTTGCTGCTAATTTAAATCCTGATTGGCCTGGCATGGTTGCTATGCTGGCAGCGGGTGGCGCACTCCACCATATCGGAATCGAGCACTTCAGAGTTGCTGGCGATTTCCGTGAGAAGAAGGTCTTGGATAAGATGGTTACCTTTGCTAAGTGTGCAAAGGTAAAGAATATGCTTAACGGCCAGAAGTATGGCCTCATCGGCGGCAGAAGCCTCGGTATGTACAGTGCAACTGTAAGTATGCAGGATTGGCAGTCAAAGTTTGGCATCGATGTTGATCACATGGATCAGAGCGAAATTGTAAGACTTGCAGATGAAGTTCCAGAGTGCCAGGTAAACAAGGCGTTTGATTGGCTTACTGACAATGTAGGTGCTATCGAGTACAACGGCACATCATTTACTCCAGATAAGCTTAAGCTCCAGATTAGACATTATGAGGCAATTAAGAGAATCGTAAAGGAAAACAATTATGACTTCGTCGGTGTTAAGTGTCATTACGAGATGAGCAGACACTACTGCACAGAGTGTATTGCTGCTGCATTTATGAACGACCCTTATGACTGGGATGGAAAGAAGGAGCCTTGCGTATATGCTTGTGAGGCAGATTCTGATGCAGCTCTTACAATGCAGATTCTTAAGATTTTGACAGACGAGCCTGTAGTATTCATGGACGTACGCCACTATGACCCAGAAGAAGATGTAATGGTCTTCTGTAACTGTGGTTCTGAGTCAACATATTATGCAACTGGAACAGAGGACTACAAGGAAAATCTTAAGAGGACAACGCTCTATCCATGCCTTCCTATATATGCAGGCGGTGGCTGTCACGTAAACCTTATGACTAAGAAAGGAAAGGCAACTATTGCAAGATTGAACAGAAACGAAGGCAAGTACAGAATGACAATCATTCCTGTAGAGTTCGTAGAGCTTGCAAAAGAGAAGATGGCAGAGACGACAATGGAATGGCCTCATGTATTCGCAAAGCTTCCATTCGACCATCAGATCTTCCTTGATAAATTCGATGCAAACCATTGCCACGCTGTCTATGGTGACTGGACAGAAGAGCTAAAGATGATTTGCTCAATGATGGATATTGAAGTTGAAATGCTGGCTTAGGAGGACTTAATGCAGCGTATTTTTAATAACCCAGACAATATTGTCGATGAGATGCTTGATGGCTTTGTAAAGGCTCATGGCGATATCGTTGAAAGAACAGATAACAAGAGAGTAATCAGAAGTGTCTTCAAGAAAGAAGGCAAGGTTGGTATTGTCACAGGCGGTGGCTCTGGACACAAGCCAGCTTTCGTAGGCTATGTTGGAAAGAACATGTGCGATGCTGTTGCAGTTGGTGAGATTTTCTCATCTCCTACAGCTAATGCCTTCCTTGATGCATGCCGTGCTGCAGATTCAGGCAAGGGCGTAGCTTGTCTGTATGGCAACTATTCTGGCGACAACATGAACGTTAAGATGGCAATCAGAATGGGCAAGCGTGAGAATCTTGAGATTAAGACTGTTGTTGCAAATGACGATGCTGCATCAGCTCCAAAGGATCAGAGAGAGAAGAGAAGAGGCGTTGCTGGCGAGATTTTCATGTGGAAGATTGCAGGAGCTAAGGCAGATGAAGGAGCATCTCTTGATGAAGTAATCGAAGCAGCTCAGAAGGCTATCGACAATACAAGAAGTGTTGGTATTGGTCTCACACCTTGTACACTTCCTTCTGTTGGTCATCCTAACTTCAAGATTGAAGAAGGCACTATGGAAGTAGGAATCGGACATCATGGAGAGCCTGGAATCGAGGTATGCAAGCTCGAGAGCGCTGCAGAGATGGCAAAGAGAATGTGCGATACAGTATTGAACGATCTTCCTTTCGAGTCTGGCGATGATGTAGCTGTTCTCGTATCAGGACTTGGCGCAACACCTCTTATGGAGCTCTACGTTCTCTATAACGAAGTTGAGAAGATCATCACAGAGAAGGGAATCAAAGTTTATAAGCCATATGTCGGCAACTATTTCACATCCCTCGAAATGATGGGTGCAACACTTACAGTCATGAAGCTTGATGATGAAATGAAGAAGCTTCTCGATAAGCCTGCATATTCAGTTGGCCTCAAGCAGAACTAAGGAGATAGAACGTGAAGAAATTCTTGAACTCTGAGGGATATGTAATCCTCAGACATATGGTAAAGGCTATTCAGGATAATAAAGTTCTTCTTGGTGATGTAGATGGTCTTATCGGAGATGGTGACCATGGCATGAACATGAACAAGGGCTTTACAACCTTCTGGGACAGAAATGGAGAGAGCAATCTTTCTTTTTCAGATGGTCTATTTGAGCTCGGCAATGTTCTTCTTGGTGAAATCGGTGGCTCAATGGGTCCTATCTACGGAACTATCTTCATGGAAATGAGCGACGCTCTCACTGATGATGAGATTGGTGTTGGCGAGCTTGCTTCAGCATTCGAAGCTGGAAGAAACGGACTTTTTGAAATTATCGATGCAAGAGTTGGAGACAAGACACTTGTTGACGTTCTCAGCCCAGTTTGTGATTTCCTCAGATCAAGCGCAGATAATGGTGCTGCATTGGAGGATATCCTCTCTTCAATGAAGGCCATTGCAGAAAACGGAAAGGAATCAACAAAGGCACTCGAGGCTAAGTATGGTAGAGCATCAAGACTTGGTGCAAGATCAATTGGTGTTCTCGATGCAGGTGCTACCTCTTGCTGCATCATCATTCAGGCTATGGCATCTGGCATTGAGGAAATCCTTGGAGGCGCTGAATGAAGGTAGCTATTGGATGCGATCCAAACGCAATGGTTGAGAAGGATAGGATCAAGGCTCTTGTTGAAAAGCTTGGCCATGAGGTTGTCGATTTCGGAAGCGAGAACCCAATCTATGCAGATACAGCAATCGCAGTAGCAGAATATGTTAGCCAGAAGAACGCAGACAGGGGAATCCTTATCTGCGGAACAGGTCTCGGCATGTCAATTGCTGCAAACAAGGTAAAGGGCGCTTATGCAGCTCTTCTTACAGACCAGTATTCTACAGAGAGATCTATCAAGAGCAATAATGCCAATATCGCATGTTTTGGAGCATTTACTCTTGGTCCAAAGGTGATGGAAGCTTTGACATCTGCTTGGCTTGGATATTCATATACAGATGGTACTCCTTCTGCTAAGAAGATTCAAAGATTTGTCGATTACGACAACGAACGCTAAACATAGCGATATCAATGGTTATCTACGAATGGCAATTGAGCCTAAAAAAAAGTTGACAATTGCTATTTGTCGTATAATACTACAAATGAAACCAGCAGTCGCACTAGCTATTTGTCTGCTGGACAGTGGTAAAAACACAACAAAAGGAGAAAGGAAAATGAAAAAAGGTTTTGTTGTTTTAGCATTGGCAGTTCTTATTGCTGCTCCATTATTCGCAGAGGGTGCTACAGAGTCTAAGTTCCCTACAAAGTCAATTTCTATCGTATGTCAGGCAAATCCTGGTGGTTCTTCAGACCTCAACTGTAGAACAATCGCTCCTGGAATGGAAGAAATCCTTGGTGTTCCTGTAACAGTAGAAAACAGACCAGGCGCAGGTGGCGGTATTGGTATTTCATACGCAGCAGCAGCTCCAGCTGACGGTTATGTTATTGGCCATCTCCCAGTTGACGTTGCACAGATTAAGCCTGCTGGCAATGCAGACGTAACTCCAGAAGACTTCAGAGTTCTCGCTAGAGTATCTACACACCCAGCTGCAATCATCGTAAAGGCTGATTCTCCAATCAAGACAACTGAAGATTTCATCGCATATGCAAAGAGCAACCCTGGTAAGGTATCAGTTGGTAACTCAGGTACAGGCGCTGTATGGCACCTCGCTGCTTGCCAGTTCGAACAGGCTGCTGACATCACTCTCAACCACATCCCATTCGAAGGCGCTGCTCCTTCAATCACAGCTCTCATGGGCGGTCACATCGACGCTATCTGCGCATCAGCAGCAGAAGTAAGAGCTCAGATCCAGTCTGGCGACCTCAGAATCGTATGCGTACTCTCAGCAGAGAGATTTGGCCTCTTCCCAGATGTTCCTACAGCTAAGGAAGCAGGTTATGACATCAACGTTCTTTGCTGGCTCGGCTTCGGCGTTCCTGCAGGTACTCCAGATGACGTTTACAACACAATCCTCGACGCAATGAGAACTTCTTATCAGTCAGAAGCTTATCAGAACATGCTCGCAGCTAACGGCTATACACCAGCATGGCTCGAAGGCGAAGAATTCCAGAAGTATGCAATGGAAGAGTTCGAAATCTACAACGAGCTTATCCCAAGAGTACTCGGATACTAATTCAAATCTAATCATGTATGGCCTCCTCTCGGGGAGGCCAATTTTAAAAGAAGGAAATGAAGTATGATTGAAATCATCGTAAACGTTTTGGGCATTGCAATCGCCGCATTTCTATATATTTTCTCTAGAGATTTCTCTGTTTCTACAAGACCAGGAATTCCAAGTGCTGCATTCTTCCCAACTATTATTTGTGTAGCATTATTAATTCTTGGTATCTACAACTTAGTTAAGATAATTGTTTTCAAGAAGAAGCATGTTGATCCTGCTTCTGAATCAATCCGCATCACAAAGCTCAAAGTGCTTCAGATGCTTGCAATCGTTTCACTGATGGCTCTATATGCCGTTCTCTGGAACTATAAAATCGGACATTTCATCCTCAATTCAATCATCTGTTTCACACCAATTTGTTGGTTGCTTGGAGATGAGGTTGAATGGTGGAAATCTGCAATATATATCGTAGGTCTTACAATTTTTATCTACTTACTCTTTGGAGTAGGCTTAAAAGTAAGAATTTGGTAAGGAGGCAATATGGATATCGGATTGATTATTTCTTCTATTCTTAGTCCTAATGTATTGTTATTTACAGTAGCTGGTATCCTTCTTGGTATGTTCATCGGAGCTATGCCTGGTCTCTCAGCTACAATGGGTGTTGCAATCCTTCTGCCTCTGACCTTCTGGGTAGAGCCTTCTGCAGGACTTGGTATGCTCCTTGGTATCTACAACTCAGCTATTTATGCTGGTGGTGTATCTGCTATCCTCTTGGGCGTTCCAGGCACTCCTGCATCAATCGCTTCAACCTTTGATGGACCAATCATCTCTAAGGGTGGTCATCCAACTCTTGCTCTTTGGATTAATACAGTATTCTCTGTAATCGGCGGCTTGATTGGTATTCTTTGTCTTATCATTGCATCATTCCCAATTGCTAGATTCGCTTTAAGATTTGGACCTCCAGAGTATACAACAGTAGCTCTCTTCGGTCTTTCAATGATGGTTGCTGTTTCCGGTAAGTCAGTAGCAAAGGGTATTTTCGTAGGATTCCTTGGCCTTGCTCTTTCAACTGTTGGAATGGACCCAATGAACGGTGTTAAGAGATTTACTTTCGGTAAATTTATCCTTATCGATGGATTCTCATTCGTTCCAATCATGATTGGTCTCTTCGGCGTTGGTGAGGCTCTGAAGCAGCTTTCTGAGACTCCTGCTGTAAAGGTTCGTTTTGTAAAGAAGCTTGAGAAGGAACAGAAGACAACAGTTTCTGACTTCATTCAGGAAGAGAAGGGGGCTCAGAAGAGAATGACTCTCAGAGAAGTCTGGGCTACAAAGTGGTCTATTCTCGTTACATCCATCATTTCTGTTTTCGTAGGTGCTATTCCTGGTACAGGTGGAGACATTGCAGCTATCGTATCATGGACACAGTGTAAGAACTTCTCCAAGGATAAGGAAAACTATGGAAAGGGAAGTAGGGAAGCTCTTGCTGTAACATGTGCTGCTAACAATGCAAGTATCGGTGGTGCGATGACAACAATGCTTACACTTGGTATCCCTGGCGACTCTGTAACAGCAATCCTTATCGGTGCACTGATGATGTACAACTATACACCAGGTCCTCTGTTGTTCTCAGAGCATAAGGATATGGTAATCATCCTCTTTGGACTCCTTGTTGTATGTAATATCTTAATCCTCCTCTTAGGAAACCTCGGCTCAAAGATTTTCTCAAAGTTCACAAAGCTTCCAAGAGCATGGATCAGCACAACAATCATCATGTTCTCACTCGTTGGTTCTTATGCAATCCAGAACAGCGTATTTGATGTATTTGTTTGCTTAGTAGCAGGTATCTTTGGATTCTTCCTTTCAAAGGGTGGATTCCCAACAGGACCAATCGTTCTTGCATTGATTCTTGGTGAAATGGTTGAGTCAAATTTCGTAAGAAGTATGATGCTTCCTCCTGGAACCTATTCTACATTCTTCGTAAGACCAATCTCACTCGTACTGATTATTCTTACTGCGGTTTCTCTTATTGGACCTGCTGTAATTAAGCTTGTTAAGAAATCAAAAGAAAGAAAGGAGGCTTGAAATGAAGTCACTTAAAGAAAAACTCAGAGATTGTGAACTCGTTAAGGGTATGCATTCAACTCTCAATGATCCATGTATCTCAGAACTTTGTGGAAATATCGGATATGATTTCCTTTGGATAGATACAGAGCATTCAGCTATTGATTATGGCATGCTTCAGAATCATCTCATGGCAGCTAGAGCTGCTGGAACAGCATCTATTGTTAGAATTCCATGGAATGATCCTATTCTTGCAAAGAGAGTTCTTGAGCAGGGGCCAGATGGAATCATCTTCCCTGTAGTCAATACAGCAGAAGAACTCGATAAGGCTATGAAGAGTACTCTTTATCCACCAGAGGGAACAAGAGGCTATGGCCCAGTAAGAGCTGCAAAATATGGATTTACAGATGCTTTCGAGTATATCAAGAAGGTTAGCAAGGATGACTTTATCAGATGTGTTCAGATTGAGTCATATATCGCAGTAGAGAACCTTGAGGAAATGGCAAAGAATCCATGGGTTGACTGCTTCATCTTTGGACCATGTGACCTTTCTGGATCTATTGGACAGCTCAATGAGGTATTCGAACCAGATACACAGGCTCTTATCAAGAAGGCTTGCGATATCCTCAAGAAGGCTGGAAAGAGCATTGGTGTTTCAACAGGTTCAGATGATCCTGCTGTACTCAAGTTCTGGTATGACCTCGGAATCAACTTCATCAGTGCTGGCACAGATTATCTCCATATCCTCTCTGGCGCTAAGAAGGTATTATCAATCCTCGATTCACTCGAGTAAGGAGAATCTTTATGGTAAAGATGAAGGGCGTTGTTGTTCCAACAATCACTCCATTTACAGCAGATGATCAGATTGATGTAGATGCTATTTACAGACTCGTCAATTACCTCGTTGATAATGGAGTAGATAGTATTTATCCTAACGGTACAACTGGCGAGATGCTTAAGCTTTCTTGTGAGGAAAGAAAACTTGTCGCTAAGGCTTCTGTTGATGCTGCAGCTGGCAGAATCCCTGTATTCGTACAGGTTGGTGCATCAACTACCAAGGAAACACTTGACCTTGCTGAGCATGCTCTTTCAATTGGAGCTGCGGGCATTGGCGTTGTAACACCACAGTTCTTTGGCGTAAATCATAGGGAGATGGTGAATTACTACACAACTGTAGCAAATGCACTTCCTGAGGATTTTGCTGTATATCTTTACAACATCCCTCAGTGTGCAGGCAACGATATCACACCAGAGGTGATTGAGGATGTTCTTGCTGCAACAAAGAATGTCGTAGGCATTAAATATAGCTGGACAGATTTCATCAGGTTCAATAAATACCTTCAGTGCGGCAATGGCACATTTGATGCCATCGTGGGACCAGATAGATTGTTCCTCCCAGGTCTCGCAATTGGCTGTGCTGGTGTTGTAAGTGGATGTTCTCAGTGCTATCCTGCTCCATTCGTTGATGTATATAAGCACTTCATGAATGGAGATATCAAGGCGGCACAGAAGGCTCAGGTGCAGGCAACTGAGCTCTGTGAGATTGTCAAGGCAGGCGCAAACATGGGTTACTTCAAGGCTGCATTAGAGTACAATGGCCTTGGTGTCATGCACATGAGAGCTCCTGCTCTTGATATCACAGCAGAAGAGAAGAAGAATCTCTTCAAGGCATTGGACGATTACCATGCAAAGTATGGTAAATAAAGGAATGGTATTATGATCATTGATTCAATCTCAAAGCTTTCCAGATATGCAAAGGCAGTTCCTGGTCTCGATACTGTTGTAAAGGTATATAACTCTCTTGACTGGTCTCAGGTTCCTGTTGGCCAGTACACTACAGATGATCCATTGGTAAGATACAATGTATTTACCTATGATGCGGCTGTAGAGGTTCCAGAGAAGGCCGAGTACCATAGAAGAGATATTGATGTTCAGATCATCCTCTCGGGTTCAGAGTTCATGGAAGTTTCATGCGAGCTAAATGATGAAGTAGTTGCTGACTATGACGAGAATATCGAAGCAGGATTTATCAAGAGCAAGGGTATTGTGCGCTACTTCGCAGACAGTGGTAAGTTTGCACTCTTCTTTCCTGGTGAGCCTCATGCGACAAGCATTAAGCCATCCGATGGTGTTTCGGCAGTAAAGAAAGTTGTTTTCAAGATCATTGCATAATAATACTGCAAAAAAGCTGACTAGCGTCTTTTTAGGTGTTTAGTCAGTTTTTTTTATTGATATTAATCGATTAAGAAGTTACGATGGGGTTTAGTTTTGGGCGTTAACAGAAATTAATTCAATTAAGTTTTATGAGAGAGAGGGAAAGATGGGGTTATCTATAAGTAAGAATGTTGTTGCTAAATCAACGCTTTATGAGCAGATTGCAGATTCTCTTGAAGCAATGATTTTAGAAAGCAATGAAGATAGCTTTAAGCTTCCTACTGAAAACGACATGGCTCTCCAGTTCGGTGTTAGCCGCACAATCATCAGAGAGGCAATGAAAATTCTCCGCGAGAGAGGTCTAATTGTTTCCAAAGTTGGAGAGGGCGCTTATACAACCCGCCCTGATAGTGAATACCTTTCAAGAGTGATTTTTAGAATTATCAAGAGTAACCATCTTTCTGATAGTGACATTACTGAAGTCAGACTTGTTCTAGAGAGCGAGAGCGCAAGACTTGCTGCCTATAATTCAACGCCTGAATTTATTACGGCCCTTAAGAAGAATCTTGAGGAGATGAAGAGTGCAGAAACTATAGAGCTTAGGGTTCAGAAGGATATTGAGTTCCATACTATGATTGCACGTCAGAGCAAGAATGATCTTCTTGTAATTTTCGTCGAATCCATCAATGGAATCCTCAGCAAATACATCACAAAGAGATTGATTCTGAGACCAGAAGGTAAGGAAGACGGCAATAGATGGCATTCTAAGCTTGTCAATTTATTTGAGACAGCCAATCCTATAGAGATTGAAGATGCTATGAGGCAGCATCTCTATGATAGCTTCAAACAGCTCGAACTTATTGAAAAATAAATCCTTGTTAAATAAAGAATAATCGCCCTCAATGAGGGCGATTATTATGTCTTAGTTAAGCTCTTTTTCAACGATTGCTTCGTCGATCTTTTTCTGCTCTTTTGCAATCTCTGCCTTGATCTCTGCTGCAAGGTCTTCAATTGCGTAGCTTGTTACCTCTCCAGTAGCTCTGAGCTTTACCTCTACCTTTCCTTCCTTGATGGATCTGTTTCCAAGTGTAAGGCGGATTGGAACACCAATGAGGTCTGCATCTGCGAACTTGACGCCTGCAGTATCCTTTCTATCATCGTAGAGAACTTCGATGCCTGCAGCTACGAGGTCTTCGTAGATCTTATCTGCAATTGCAGTGTCCTTTACGAGAGATACAAGGTGTACCTGGTATGGAGCAACTGAAATAGGGAGCTTCAAGCCGCTTTCATCATTGTATTCCTCTGCAAGACAAGCAAGGAGTCTTCCGATTCCGATTCCATAGGAACCCATGATTACTGGCTGCTGCTTTCCTGTTTCATCCTGATAGAAGCAGTTCATTGCTGCTGAATATCTTGTTCCGAGCTGGAAGATATTACCAACCTCAACACCCTTTGAAACATTCAGTGGCTTTCCGCATACAGGACACTTGTAGCCGTCTTTTGCTGATGCGATATCTGCAACTGTGCCTGTGTAGTCTCTGCCGAAGTTTGTGTTGATGTAGTGGTAGCCTTCTTCGTTAGCGCCAGCAACAAGGTTGTTTGATTTTGCGACTGTGTCGTCAACGATTACTACATACTTGCCCTTAGCTCCAATTGGAGATGCATAGCCTGCAACCATACCGCACTCTGCAATCTCTTCTTCGTGTGCTGGTCTAAGTGCATTAGCCTTAACAGCGTTTGAAAGCTTTGACTCTTCAACATCCATGTCGCCTCTGATGATAGCAACAACAAGCTTTGTCTCTTCTTCGCCGTTTGTATCGTCGATGAATGTGCCAACCATGAATACAGCCTTAGCCATTCTTGACTTTTCAACATTGAGAAGGGCTGAAAGCTCTTCAATTGTCTTTGTCTCTGGAGTTGCAATCTTTTCAATAGTCTTCATTTCTTCTGGATAGTATTCCTTCTGGAATGAAGCAACCTGTCTGTTTGCTGTATATCCACACTCTGGGCAATAGATGATTGTATCTTCGCCAATTGGGCTGAGATACATATATTCGTGTGAAACCTTACCACCCATCATGCCTGAATCTGCACCAACTGCGATTACAGGAAGACCGCATCTTGAGTAGATTCTGAAATATGCCTTGTAGTGTGCCTTGTAGACTTTATCAAGACCTTCCCAGTCTCTATCGAAAGAATAGGAGTCCTTCATTGTGAACTCTCTAACTCTGATAAGACCTGCTCTTGGTCTTGGGTCGTCTCTCCACTTTGTCTGGATCTGGTAAACGAGAAGAGGGAGTCTCTTATAGCTATCGATTTCTCCTCTTGCGATATCTGTAACAGCTTCTTCGTGAGTCATTGCGAGAACCATGTCTCTGCCAACTCTATCCTGGAAGCGGCTCATTTCCTTGTCGATTGAATAGTAGCGTCCTGTTTCCTTCCAGATGTCTGCAGGGTTAACCAATGGCATGAGGATTTCCTCTGCGCCAATTGCATTCATTTCATCTCTTACGATGTTCTGAATCTTCTGTGTAGCTCTGAAGCCGAGTGGAAGAAGCGAGAAGATACCTGCGCCCATCTGGCGGATGTATCCTGCTCTAAGTAAATATTCATATCCCTTGCAGTCTGCACCGTTTGGTGCTTCTCTGAGGGTTCTGGAAAACATGCTGGACATTCTCATATGCTTTTTTCTCCTGCCAAACATTATATGTAAAGAGAGTTGTTTTCTCAAGCTTAACCAAAGGTTATGGTTCTTCTCTCCCAATGTTTTTTCTTTAGATGTTTAACTATGTAGTATAATAATACAAAAGGAGCGCACTTCGGATATGGATAGAGACCGTATTGCAGGATTCATAGAGGATGGTCTTGCTGTTCTTGGCATTGAACTGGGATCAACCAGGATAAAGGCTGTTCTGATTGGTGAGGATAAGATGCCAATTGAGAGCGGAAGTTTCTCTTGGGAAAACAAAAATCAAGATGGCATCTGGACATACAGTTTAGAGGATGTTTTGAATGGACTTTCAGTCAGCTATGCATCTTTGAGAGACGCAGTCTTGAAGAATTATGGCGTTAAGATCAAGAATCTTAAAGCTTTTGGCATCTCTGCCATGATGCATGGATATATTGCGCTTGATAAAGATGATAATCTCCTTACTCCTTTCAGAACTTGGAGAAACAACATAACTTCAGCTGAGTCGGAGAAACTTACAGCTCTCTTTGGATACAACATTCCACAGAGATGGACTATAGCGCATCTCACAAAGGATATAGATGAAGGTAAGCAGTACCTAGACAATCTTAATTATATCACAACCCTTTCTGGATATGTTCATTACATGCTCACAGATCGCAAGGTAATTGGTATTGGCGATGCATCAGGAATGTTCCCAATAGATATGGATAAGAAGGACTATCTTGAAAGCGCAATCAGCTCCTACCAGAGAGATTATGTTGATGGAAGATATGGCTGGAACCTTGCGGATATACTACCAAAAGTTCTACTTGCAGGAAGCGATGCTGGATGTCTGACTAAGAGGGGTGTGGAGATTCTTGATGGCAAGGGTTGGCTTTGCGATGGCATTCCTATGTGTCCACCAGAAGGCGATGCTGGAACAGGAATGGTGGCAACTGATTCTATTCTTCCTCGCACAGGAAACGTATCTGCAGGAACAAGTGCATTTGCGATGGTTGTGCTTGAAAGGCCTCTTTCGAAGGTATATTCATCGCTCGATATAGTCACAACTCCTGATGGATCGCCTGTTGCCATGGCTCATAGCAATAACTGTACAGGCAGCTATGATGCATGGGTGTCATTATTCCATGAGGTAATCAGAAGTGCTGGGTTCGAGATTGATAAAGGACGGCTTTACGATATCCTCTTAGACAAGGCTCTTGCAGGAGATCCTGCATGTGGTGGCCTTTTGAGCTATTGTTATATATCTGGTGAGCATGTAACAGGTTTTTCAGAAGGAAGGCCTCTATTCGTCAGAAAGCCAGAATCTCCTCTCAATCTTTCTGATTTTATGAGATCTGAGCTTTATTCTTCCTTGTGCGCAATGAGGCTTGGTCTTGATGTGCTTTTTGATCAAGAGAAAGTTAAGGTTGACCTTCTTTGTGGCCATGGTGGGTTCTTCAAGAGCGAGAAGTCTGGCATGATGGCATTGAGTGCTGCAGCCAAGATACCTGTCAGAGTTCTTGATACCGCAGGTGAGGGTGGTGCATGGGGCATAGCTCTTCTTGCAGATTATATGAGCCACACAGATATTAGTCTTGGTGTTTATCTTGATGACAAGGTATTCTGCAATGCTTCATATAGGGTGTTTGATGCATCTGACGAGGATAAAAAAGGTTTTGATAAGTATCTTGACCGTTATAAAAGTGGTCTTGAAATAGAAAGAAGTGCTGTTAACTGCCTTTAATTGGAGGTCCTATGATAGTTGCAGGTATTGATGTAGGTACACAGAGCGCAAAAGCTGTTGTTTATGACGCTGAAAGAAAGAATATTATCGCTTCAGGATCAATGGCAATCAATCTTATCTCAACAGAGGGTGGTGTCAGAGAACAGAAGGCGGAGTGGTGGATTGATGCAATAAAGGGATGTTTTGATCAGATAGATCCAGCCATTAAGAAGGAAGTATCTGCTATTTCAGTATCTGGTCAGCAGCATGGATTTGTTCCTGTCGCGGAAAATGGGAAGGTTCTTTATAATGTAAAACTTTGGTGTGATACATCTACAGCTAATGAATGCAGCATTCTTGAGCGCTCTTTTGGAGGAGAGGAAAGGCTCTTCTCTGAGTGCGGAAATAGAATCCTTCCTGGCTATACTGCAAGCAAGATTCTATGGTTCTTCAATAATCATAAAGATCTTTACGACAGAATGAAATATGTCATGCTTCCTCATGATTACATTAACTATTATCTTACTGGTAAAGCAATTATGGAGAAGGGTGATGCATCTGGAACAGGTCTTCTGAACGTTAGGACCGCAAAGTGGAACAAAGAGCTTTGTGATGCAATAAGTCCTAGCCTCATTGATAAACTACCTAGTGTAATTGAAGAGCCTGCTATTATTGCCGATATTCTTCCAGCTGTAGCCTCTGAATTAGGATTAAGCGAGAGTTGTATAGTAGTCTCAGGTGGTGGTGATAATATGATGAGCGCAATCGGAACAGGTACTGTAAAGGATGGAATTGTGGCAATCAGCTTGGGGACATCTGGCACATTGTTTTCATCCGCTTCTTATCCTGTTGTCGATAAAAAAGGACGACTTGCAGCATTCTGCTCATCCCATGGCACATGGCTTCCGCTGCTCTGTACTATGAACTGTACTGTCGCATCAGAGGTATTCAGAAAGCAGATGGGGCTATCTGCAAAAGAATTCGATGCAGAGGCTGAGAAGGCTCCTATAGGATCAGAGGGCATCGTCCTTCTTCCTTTCCTCAACGGAGAAAGAGTTCCGGACCTTCCAAAGGGCGAAGGTGTCCTTGGTGGCATAAGCATAGACAATCTTAAAAATTCAAATATCGCGAGAGCTGTATTGGAAGGCGTTACATTCGAGTTCCTCCTTGGCTTAGATGCCTTTAAGGAGCATGGCATGTCATTTGACAAGGCTATTCTGACTGGAGGTGGTGCTAATAGCCCATTCTGGAGACAGCTTGTGGCTGATATAACAGGGCTTCAGGTTGTTGTCCCTGCAATCAAGGAAAGTGCAGCATTTGGCGCTGCCCTTCAGGCATATGCTGTGGCTTCTGGAATCAGCGTTGAAGATGTTTGTGCTCTGCATGTTCTTTATGATGAATCCAAGGACGTTTCCCCTGACTTTGAAAACACCGTAAGATATAAGGCTGTTTACAAAAAGTGGATATCCTATGTATCTAATCTGGAGAGCTTGTTCAGATAATCATCTATGAACTTCAAGTAACTTTTATTGTGTGGAAGAACATACTCTGATGTGTTAGGATTTTCCTATGACAAAAGAAGAAGCAAAGAGCTCGATTGCTTATTTTATGCATCGAGCATATGAAAGAGGCCTTACAACATCGACTGGCGGAAATATAAGCATGAGATTTGGAGATGTTATGCTTATTACCCCTTCTGGAAAGGATAAGAATTCTCTTACCTGCGAAGATATTGCAGAGGTTGATCTTTCAACTGGTGAAAATCTTACACCTGAATTTAAGCTTTCAATCGAAACTGAAATGCACAGGTCTGTCTACCTTGAGAGAGCTGATGTAAATAGCGTTGTTCACTCTCATCCAACATGCTGCTGTCTTTTCTCCGCGTCTGAGGAGAAGATTGACATCTCTTTAATTGCAGAGAGTTGGTATCTTTTTGGTGGCAGAGTTGATAAAGCACCATATAGGCTGATGGGAACAAAGGATCTTGCTGATGTTGTTGCTGAATATGTAAAGAACAACGATGCACTTCTTTTGGAGAAGCATGGTGCTCTGGCTGTTGGCAAAACATTGCTTCAGGCTTTTGATAGAATCGAATGCCTTGAGCAGGCAGCCAAGATGACTTACATGGCTAAAGCAATTAAGACTGTTGGCCTTTCCACGGAGGAAAAGCACGGTATTGATTGTATGAAATAGGAGAGAATATGGAGATTGTAAAACTTGAAGCTCTGAAAGAAAGAGCATTCGAGATTCGCGTCAGAACAATCAGGGAGATTGCGGCATTCGGTTCAGGCCATATTGGCGGTGCGATGTCTATTACAGATGTATTGGCTTATCTGTATTTCAACGCAATGAATGTCGATCCTGAGAATCCAAAGATGGAGAATCGTGACCGATTGGTAGTTTCAAAGGGACATGCTGGTCCTGCTGTCTATGCAACGCTTGCTCTTAAGGGCTTCTTCCCAGAAGAGATGCTTGCAACTCTTAATCAGGGTGGAACAAAGCTTCCATCTCATGTAGACATGACAAAGACTCCAGGAATTGACTTTACTGCTGGTTCTCTGGGGCAGGGCTTTTCTGCTGCTGTAGGAATTGCACTCGCTAATAGAGTTAAGGGCATTGATGCTTGGACATACTCAATTATTGGCGATGGCGAAAGCCAGGAAGGACAGATTTGGGAAGCTGCAGGTTTTGGTGGAGCTCAGAAGCTCGATCACCTTATTGCATTCTTGGACCTCAATGGCCAGCAGCTTGATGACTATACAAAGAACATCATGCCTGCAGATGCAGAGGCTATGGCAAAGCGCTGGGAAAGCTTTGGCTGGGATGTCTATTCAATCGATGGACATGACTTCGAAGCAATCGATGACGCTGTTAGAAGCGCAAAGAGCAAGGCAGGTAAGGCTCATATGATTATCCTGAATACAAACAAGAGCCAGGGCTACATCCCAGGCGAGGGAATCAAGGGCAACCACTCTATGCCAATTACAAAGGATGGCGCAGAAGAGGCCATTCAGGCACTTAAGGAAAGAGAGGGAAGATAATGAAGAGAGATGCTCATGAATTCAGCCATTTCAGAGATGCTGTAACTGGCGCAATTATTGATATCGCGAAGAACGACGATAGAGTCGTATTCCTCGACTCCGACCTTTCTTCCTGCATTGGTTCAACTGCCTTCCAGAAGGCTTATCCAGATAGATTTTTCAATGTAGGCATTGCTGAGGCAAATATGGTTGGCGTAGCAGCAGGTATGGCTTCTGCAGGAATGACACCTTTTATCCATTCCTTCGGATGTTTCTCATCTCGCCGTGACTACGACCAGCTCTTCATCTCTGTTGGCTATACAGGACAGACAGTACATGTAATTGGTTCAGACCCTGGCATCACAGCTCAGTACAATGGTGGAACACATATGCCATTTGAAGATATTGCGCTCTTTAGACAGATTCCAGGCTTCGTGATTGTAGAGCCATCAGATGGCGTATCACTCTATGAACTTGTTTGGCAGATCTACGAGAAGGGTCAGTCTTCTTACATTAGAACACCAAGAAAGGGCATCAACTTCCGCTATGGCGCAGATCAGAAGTTTGAGCTTGGCAAGGGAATTGAGCTCTTTGATGGCAAGGACGTGGCTATTATCGCAACAGGCGCACTCATGGTAGATGAGGCCGTTGGTGCACAGAAGATTCTCAAGGAGAAGGGTATTGATGCAACTGTTGTAGACCTTCACACAATAAGACCTCTCGACACAGAGCTTATTGAAAAGGTTGCAGCAAGATGCTCAAGAGTTCTTGTTTGTGAGAACGGACGCTACGCAGGTGGCGTTGGCGAGATGATCGCAGGACACCTTGCAAAGACAAATCCTGTTAAGATGGACTTTTTAAATGTAGGCGAAAGATTCGGTGAGGTTGGTAATCTCTCTTATCTTAAGAACGCTTTCGGATTTACAGCTGAAAATATCGCAGCTAAGGCAGAGGGGCTTATAAAGGCATGAAAATAGTACTGGAGACAATACCTGTTTGGGATGGATTGAAAGAGGATTCTGAGTGTTTTCTCTGTTCTTTGATGAAGAGGGCTGAGAGCGATGCTATTGGTTATTATCTATCCTCAGCGGTGATGACTCCAGAGGTAAGGGTGGAAACCAATACATATGGATTCTGCCCTCACCACCATAGAAAGCTTGCTGAGGCCAACAAGCCACAGGTTCTTGCTTTGATTATGGATACATACTATGATGAGAACAAAAAAAGTTTCTCATCGCCATTTGAAAAGATTGCATCTGCAAAAAAAGCGAAGAATGCAGAAAAGGCTATCAAGGAATTCAGCGAAGCTTATATGGGCAGAGAAAAGGGCTGTCTAGTTTGCACAAGAATGAATGACAGGCTCTATCGCTACTGCTTTACAATCGCGGCATTATTTGAGCAGGATGCTGACTTTAGAAAGGCTCTTTCCGAGTCCAAGGGATTTTGTGTTCACCACACTCTTGAACTGGCAAAGGTTGCTGGAGACGCTATTGGCGGAGATTCGCTTCTAGAATTCTACAAGACAATTTTCTCACTTCTTGAGAGGAATCTTGAGAGAGTGCAGAAGGATGACTGGTGGATGACTCAGAAGTACAAGAGCGAGAACAAGGATAAGCCTTGGAATGGTTGCGAAGATGCTCAGAAGAGAGCTGTTTATAAACTAGTCGGCGAGGCAGATGTAATAGATCCGCTGAAGGACAAAAAGAGCAGGATATGATGAACAGAGAATTATTGGAAAAGAACTTTACTAACAGAGGATTCAAGGTTTCATTCTTTGATTCCAAGGAAGATGCAGCAGCTTATCTCTGCGGCAGTCTCGAAGGAAAGAAGCTTGCTTTCGGTGGCTCAGGCACTCTTAAGGAGATGGGCCTTTACGAGAAGCTTAGCGAAAAGAATGAAGTAATCTGGCACTGGGTAAACAACACTAAGGAGACAAAGATGGAAGCTCTCACAGCAGAGGTTTATCTTCTCTCTGCAAATGGTGTTTCAGAGAAGGGTGACCTTGTAAATATCGATGGCGCAGGAAACAGACTTGCAGCATCCCTCTTTGGACCTGGAAAGGTTATCTATGTAATCGGAAAGAACAAGATTGAAAAGGATCTTGAGAGTGCAATGTACAGAGCTAGAAATGTTGCTAGCCCACAGAATGCAATGAGATTCGGTCTTGATACTCCTTGTGTAAAGGCAGGCGGCACAAAGTGCTTTGACTGCAATCATCCACAGAGAATCTGCAATGGCTTCTCAATCGTTGCAAGACCAATGCTTAAGCAGGAAGTCGAAGTTCTCTTTGTAGATGAAGTTCTTGGATATTAATTATCCAGATCATAGAAAAAAGAAAGCAAAGCATCTGCTTGGCTATTCTTATGCCTTTTTGTACTCGTATAGCTTATAAAGCTTCTTCGATATGCTACCTGCGTACATC
>JAGBWX010000043.1 GCA_017629575.1 Spirochaetales bacterium
AGCATCCCATTTAGCTCTTGCCTTATTATATCTGATCTGGACTTGATTAAGTGTAGGGGTGTTTTCGTGATACCACGCTTGGAAATCCAAACCTTCCACTTCTGTTCTGCTATATGTATCAATCCAAGATCTTAGTTGTTTTGCTCGCCCAATAATATCAAAGTCATCTGCTGATACTTCTGGTACAGATTCATCGTATTCATACAATGGGAAATCTAACTTAGCGATATTTGACTCAAGGTCATATTTCATGGTCTTTGGATCAAGCGGTATCTCCTGTTCTATAGGCAAAATCCAGTTGATTTCAGAAATAATCCACTCTCTGAGACCAGTTACCTCTGTAACCTCAAGCTCAAATGATCTGTCAATTTCAGAATCAACTGTCATAGCCTCATCAAGAGAGTCTTTAAGAGCGATTCTTGCCTGCTCAGCCTTATATTTCTTAGACTCTACAATTATAGGAGCACTTGTAGCATCAGGTGCATCGTCAGGAATTCCCATGTATGGATTATTTGCGATATAACCCGCCTGTACATCTATTTGGTCAAGCTGGTCATCCAAAGCATCCAATTCATCAGTAAGGGCTGTTGATTGCTCCATTATAACAATCATAGAATCTATGGTCTCTCTAGTTCTGGCATCTATCTCAGCCGCAGCAGCTTCCCACTTCTTGATATCAGGATCTTCACTAAAAGCGATAAAATCCTCAAGAGCTTGGATTGTCTCATCCAATGCCACTTGAGCAGCAACACTGTCCAACACAGCGTATGCTATCCTCTCGTTGTGGTTCCAATTGTACTCAGCATTCTTAAGATTTGCATTAGCTTCGATAAGTTCCTGTCTGAGGTCTGAAAGGGACTCCGAAACAGTAACACGAACACCTGCGATATTTACATAAGTGCCGCCATACCTTAGAGCAGTAAGTGCAGCAACATAATTGTCAACAATCGCTTGTTGGTCCTCTGTCAAGTGGAGCTTTGAAGCCTCCATAAGCTTAAGGGCATTCTCATAATCAAGCTCAGCTTGAGCCACTTGTTGAAGAAGATCATACATATCCCTTTCATGCTGTTTCAACATTTTCTCTCTTTCATGCTGATTTGAAAGGAGTTCATTCTCGTATTGAGTCTTCAATGCTTCGTATCTTGCTATTTCGGCAGCATTTTCAGCCTGTCTCAATTCAAGCTCCAATGCATCTATCTCATTTTGGATAGCTTGGGCCTCATTTAGCAAGGATTGCATCTCATTCAATAGAACTTGCTCTGCAGTCAGAGCATTCTGGAATTCCACTTCAGCTTGCTTGAGGGCAGCCTCAGCGGTTTTGTAAGCTGCCTGCGCTGTAATCAGGGCAGCCTTAGCCTGACGCAACTCAGTCAGAGAGACAGGCTCTTGATTTTCAAGACATGATGTAAATAGCATCACAGCCATTGCCATCAAACATAAGATTTTTTTCATAAAGCAATTTTGTTTAGAAATGTGTTGGTAATTAAAGCTGTTTATTCTTAAGTTCTCAACAATAGAGAGGTTACTTAATTTGTGACAGTCTTTTATTCAAAAAACTCCACAATACAATACCGGCCGAGACAGAGACATTTAGTGAGTGCTTTGTTCCCCACTGGGGGATCTCCACACACTGGTCACATAAGTCTATCACATCTTGTGAAACACCTTTGACCTCATTTCCAAAAACAAGTGCATATTTTTTGGAAGGATCCATCTCGAAGTGCTCGACAGAAGTGGAATTGTGAGTCTGTTCCACCCCTATCAAGGAGTAACCTAATGATTTGAGTTCCTTTACTGCATCAACGGAGCTAGAGACATAAGTCCATTCTACTGTG
>JAGBWX010000044.1 GCA_017629575.1 Spirochaetales bacterium
AGAGACATGGGAGCCTTTTGCTAAAGGCATTAGAAGAAATATAAGGCATTCACTTCTATTTGCAGTTATATCGTTGTTGTTGATCATTGTCTTTGTATTTGTAATGCCATTCTATCTGAGCATGGGAAACCCTGTTGGTTTAATCATTGGAGTAGTCCTTTTCTGGATTGGCGTAGTATTTGCTCTTGCACTTCCTTATTACTTCCCATTGATGAACCTTCTTCCTGGTGACAGACCAAAGAAGACTCTCAAGAAGTGTTTTATCATCTTCTCAGATAATCTGCTCTTTTCTCTGTTCTTCTGCATTTACAACTTAATTGTTATAGCTTGCTCTCTCTTCACAGTTGGAATCATTCCTGGTATTTCTGGATTTATGCTTGCAAGCCAGGATGCAATGAAGCTTTTGATGTTCAAGTATGATTGGCTTGAGGAAAATCCAAATGAGAAGGGCAAGAATGCTCCTTGGGCAGAACTTTTATATGAAGAGAAGGAAAAGGTTGGACCTAGATCATTCAAGTCCATGATTTTCCCATGGAAGTACTGATGAGAGAAGTAGAGATTAAAGTTTGGGCTGATGATTTCGATAGAATCAAAGGTTATTTCGATAGCGTAGCTGGATGTGGCCATCCTGTTAACAAGGAAGATTATTACTTCCGACGTCCAGGAGAGACTGTACAGGCTCTCAGGATTAGAAATAATAATGGTGTCCTTGAAATAACCACAAAGAAGAACAGCAAGAATGAGCGAGGTGAGGAGAACAACTATGAATATGAGTTTGAATCACCTCTCGATCAGCTAGAAAAAGCTAAGGATTTCTTCTTTTGCTTGGGCTATGAGCACTATTTTGATAAAATCAAGAATGGATTTGATTGGTCTTATAAAGGCATTCATGTAGAGCTTCTGGATGTAAAGAATGTTGGTGTTTTTCTTGAAATGGAGGCTCTTATTCCTTTTGATGCTGATGATGAGCTTGTCCAGAAGAATGTTGCTGTTCTTTATTCAATATTAGATGAAGTTGGACTTTCAAGAGATAGAATCGAAAAGAGAAGCTATAGATCTCTGATTCTAAAAGGGGTTTGAAATGGAATTCAAAGCAAGCCATATCCTGGTAAGGGATGCTGCAACTGCAGATAAGTTATATCTAAGAGTACGTGGTGGGGAAAGCTTTGAATCCCTAGCTCGCCAGTATTCTACATGCCCATCAAAGTCAAAGGGTGGGGATCTTGGATGGTTTAAGGAAGGTCAGATGGTACCACCTTTTGAAAATGCTGTAAGAAGAATGGGAATGGGAACAATATCTAAGCCTGTCAGAACACAGTTTGGATACCATATTATAAAAAAGACAGGAGCTAGATAATGGTTAGATTTTTTACCGATGGCGGCTGCTCTGGAAATCCAGGACCAGGGGGATGGGCATTTGCAGCCTTCGAAAATGGCGTAAATATCGCATCCTCTTCCGGTGGTGAAGAGGTGACAACAAACAATAAGATGGAACTCACAGCTGTAATCAATGCACTTGAGTTTGCCATTAATTGCAATTATTCAGTTGTAGAAATCCTTACAGATAGCCAGTATGTAAAAAATGGCATTACTGTTTGGATTCATGGTTGGAAGGCAAAGAACTGGAAAACATCCGGTGGTGGTGCTGTAAAGAATAAGGAATACTGGGAGAAGCTTGATTTATTGAATAACAGAATCAAGGTACAGTGGACTTGGGTTAAGGGCCACGCAGGAATCGATGGCAACGAACTCTGCGATAAACTAGTAAAAGCAGAAACAGCAAAGTTTTTGGCATAAAATAAACCGGGGCTACCCGGTTATTTTATTGTCCTTCATTGTTAGAAGAATCATCTACTTCAGTTGGACTTTCTTCTATTTCTTGTTCTATTGGAGTTTCGTCAATTTTTGTTTCATCTTTTTCAGACTCTTCAGAATTATCAACCTCTGCCTTTGGTTTTTCTTCCTTTACATACATTTTATAGAATTCATATTTTTGAGAAAGGATCTTAAAAGCTGTCTGGTTCTTGCTATCTCGTCTTAGAATGTCCTTTGCAATTTCAATAGCATCATCTTGTTTACCATCGTTATTGAGTGCATCAGCCAATAGCTCTGCATATTCAATGTCGCCAGGAACTATTTCATGAATAATGGTTAAAGTATCGATATAATTTGAAGTATCTTCTTGTACCTTATATACATAAGCCTTTGCTGAATAGAACCTTAAATATTCAGGATATTTTGTAATGCCATCATTCAGAATTTCCATGGCTTTGACATAGTCTTCAGCTTCAATGAAGGAGTAGGCTGCATTATATAAAAGTCTTATATCTTCGTTTTTTTCATACTCATCCATGTAGAAAAGCGCAGCTTCCTCTTTATTTAAATCTGCTGCGCCCACAAGTGATGATGTGGCAGTATCAGTAGTTGTACATGACACTGCCAATAAAATAGCGAATATTGCAAAGATATTAGCCAAGAACTGTCTTTTCAATTTCAATTACCTGATCTCTGTAGAGATTTACGATTGATGAACCATAGTCTGCAATCAACTGGATCATATTTCTAGGCTCAGGTCCCTTATCCTCTCCATTGAGTCTGTCGCCAGCATCGCCCAAGCCAGGGAGAATGTATGCAGCTTCATTGAGAACAGGGTCCATCCAAAGTGTATAGATTTCTGCCTCAGGAAGAGCTCTTGTGATTCTAACAGCACCCTTTAAAGCTGAAATTACATTGATAAACTTGATTGATCTAGGCTTAACACCATTTTCTTTGAGGTACTTAACGATTGTTACAAGTGAACCACCCGTTGCATTCATTGGATCTGCAAAGATGAGATCCTTTCCGTCAAGTTCTTCAAGCTTGAAGAATGATCTGTCAAGGTCAAGGATGTAATCCATGTTGGATTCCTTTCTTGATTCGTCTCTCTTAATCTTGAAAAGGGCGAAAGGAGTGATGAACTTATCGCTAGAATAGTCTTCGAATTCCTTTGAGATGATCATTGATGGGAGCAATGCGCCTCTGAGCATAACGCACATTACTGATGAGTGTGCTTTATCATCGATATCTGGGATTCTATGTACAGCATAGTTTCTGCATGGATTTGTTACAGGAGTGATCTGCACGAGAGATCTCTTCTTCTTTATGTCAGCAAATGCATGAGCAAACATAAGCTCGTAAGCTCTCTGGATGTAGTAAAGGAATTCCTCATGCCCAGTCTCAGGATCTCTGAGCTTAGCAATGATTCTTGATGCTTCACCGTGCTGCTCATCTGGTGTCTCGAAGCAATATACGTGGATTCTGCCATTCTCGTTGGAAATCTTCTCAAGAGCATCTCCAATCTCTTTTGCGCTCTGGATGAGGTCTGCCTCTGCATTCTCTCCCTTTTCGATCTTTGAGCATGCTTCAAGGCTCTTGTCATAAAGGCTGTATACGTTGTCGAGATTGATTTTATCCTGTTCTGTCAAGAAACCATCAAGTGCTGTTGCATGAAGTACGATTTTGTTCATTTAATCCTCCGAGAAAAGAATAACTCAAATACGAGGATACTACAACTTTATTACTTTAAATGAGGCGTTTATTCTGTTAATATTTAGTCGAGGTAATTAACTATGAATCTAGTTTTTCTTGGCCCTCCGGGAGCCGGCAAAGGTACAATTGCAGTAATCGCTAAGGATGCTCTGGGTGTTCCACACATTTCAACAGGTGACCTTTTCAGAGCAAATATCAAGAATGAGACAGAGCTTGGAAAGGAAGTTAAGGCTATTTTGGCTTCTGGCGGTCTTGTTCCAGACGAAATCACAATCAAGATGGTTGAGAAGAGACTCCAGGAAGATGATGCCCAGAAGGGTTACATCCTCGATGGATTCCCAAGAACAGTTCCTCAGGCTGATGCACTTGCAGAGATGTCAAAGCTTGACGCTGTAATCAACTTCGTTCTTGATCCAGATGAGATCATCAGAAGACTCTCTGGCAGAAGAGTTTGCAAGAGCACAGGCAGAACTTACCACATCACATCAAACCCACCTAAGGTAGAGGGTATCGATGATGAGACAGGTGAGCCACTCATTCAGAGAGACGACGATAAGCCAGAAGCTATCAAGCACCGCTTGGAAGTTTACGAAGCAGCTACAGCTCCTCTTATCGAGTACTACAGAGCAAAGGGTATCCTCATTGATCTCGATTGCTCAGGCGCTCCAGCAGACATTCTCGCTGAGCTTTTGAAGAAGCTTAACTAATTGGCGTTTTACGCATAGTTACCAGTAAATAAACACCTTATAGGAGTAAATTCCAATAAGGTGTTTTTTTAATTCAAGCAAATAACATATTTACAAAGTTATTAGTTAAAGGAAATTAGGGGATTAAATTTAATATTATGAAAATGGGACCATCGAACATGCAATAGTTTCGATTGCTTTTAAAGGTTTTCTGCCCAGTAAATATTTGTCGAATTTTGAATAAGAGCATTGCTTAGATCTAATGAGTCTTCTTCTTTATCAACGTATATTAATTAAAAGAATGTACAACCTACGAATATGTTTTTACTGATTAAGTTATTATAGGTAATAGAAATATAAAATTATTTATCAAAAAGTCGATATAATTGATAAAAAGGTTTTGTTATGAACAATGAATTTAAAGTTTTCTCTGCAATAGCTGATGGTTTTGTCTCCCCACTTTTCCCAAAGAAGGGAGAGTCTATAAAGGTATCTATAGTATTTCAAAAACGCCCAGATTGGGTTGCTGTAAAGTGCATGTCTGATATTGGACTCAATTGGCACTATGCAATGGTTGAAGATGGACTATTCAATGGCTATTTTAGATACACAGCTACAATTGAAACATCAAAAGATGAACGTCCTTTTAGGTATTTTTTCTGTTTTGGAGTAGGTAACAAGAACTACTACTATTCAAGAAAGGGTGTAAGCAGGAATTCTCCTGCTGTAAATGATAGATTTGCTCTCATTTTAGATCTTGAAGCTCCTGAGTGGATTGCTTCCTCAACATGTTATCAGATATTTCCAGATAGGTTTTGCAATGGAGATCCTTCAGTTGGCGCAGTTGCAGGAATGTATGAATTTGATGGTGGTATTGTTTCTACTCCTGATTTTGATTCAATTCCAAAGCCATATCCAGAATCGAAGTGCATTGACTTCTATAATGGAGATTTGAAGGGCATAGAAGACAAGCTGGATTATATCAAGTCAAATGGTTTTGATACCCTTTATTTAAATCCAATAAATAGTTCTATGACTGTGCATCGCTTTGACTCTACAGACTTCTTCTCAATTGATGAGAAGCTTGGTGGAGATGAAGCATATATCTCCCTTTGCAATAAAGTTCATGAAAAGGGTATGAAGATTATTATTGATATCTCAATAAATCACACATCATCATCCCATCCATGGCTTGCTAAAGCTAAGAAAGATAAAAACTGTGAAGAGCGCGGTTACTATTATTTCAATGAAGATGGCTCAGTTAGATGCTGGCAGGGCGTTCCTACCTTGGTTCAGCTCAATTATTCATCGGAAAAACTAAGAGATATCATCTACAGAGGCACAGGAAGCGCCCTTAGAAAGTTCTTGAGATCTCCATATCTTCAAGATGGCTGGAGATTGGATGTAGCTCCAGAAGTTGGCAGGGCAGATTTTGATCAGCATTGCCAAAGTGTTTGGCGTGAGCTTAGAAAATCTCTGCATGAAGAGAGAAAGGACCTATATTTAGTTGGTGAAGATTGGGATGATGCCCATGATTATTGCAAGGGAGATATGTGGGACGCAACGATGAACTACTTTGGCTCTGGTCGTCCAATCAGATCCTGGCTTGGAGAAAGAGATAGATTCCTTTCCTCTGGTTGGGGGCACAGTCCAGAGATGGAAGATAGCTGGAATGGCTACGAGATGGCCGAGGCTCTCAGAGATGGTGTTGGAACATCAACAGGTCAAATGATGTTCTTCCAGATGAATCTTGTTGACTCTCATGATACTCCAAGACTTCATAACAATAAGGCATTGGTAACTGAGAAGAACTATCTTGGAGCTCTTATAGTTCTATATATGCTTCCTGGTATGCCTAACATCTATTATGGCGATGAAATTTGGCTTGATGGTGAGCTAGGTTCAGTAGAAGCTTCTCGCTACCCAATGTGCTGGGATGAGAGCAAATGGAATAAGAATATACTCGAGATGCATAAGGTTCTTGGTAGGATCAGAAAGGACGAAAGCCTAGGATACGCTGCAACAAGAATTTACGCTCTTGATGATAATGCTTTTGCTATAGATAGAATTTCTGAGGGTCAAGCTTTTGTATCTATTGTAAATAAAGGGGAAGCTAGAAAGTTGCAGCTTGATTCCACATTCCTTCCTACAGACTCTATTGAGAGCGTTATGGGTAATGGAACTATTGAAAGAGAAGGGGATAGTCTCTTTGTTTATCTGGAAAATGGAGAATCTGCAGTATTTGAGTTAAGAAAAATCTAAAATTTTGTTTTACTTAATTATTTATGACTCAAGTAGATAGTTTGTAATTATCATAAAAGGACAAGAAAAAAATAAATTATTTTTTAAATTCTATTGACCTATTTTGATGAAAATGCTAAGTTATTTGAGTCGAACGGAGGATTAGCTCAGCGGGAGAGCGCCTGCCTTACAAGCAGGATGTCACAAGTTCAATCCTTGTATCCTCCATAGCCAGCAGAGATGCTGGCTTTTATATTTTCCAATTCTCTTCAATTCTATTTCTATTTTGATTGTAATCTTTAGTATCTTCAGTTCATGACAGATATTTATACCAACATACTAATGTTCTTTGCTTACTGTTTATTAGGGTATTTTGTAGAGGTTATCTATTGCTCCATAGGAGAGCGACATTTTGTTAATAGAGGATTTCTCCATGGACCATGGCTTCCCATCTATGGCTTTGGAGGCATGTTTATCCATATCTTTTTAACAAGGTTCAAGAGTTATGGAATATTGGGAGGAATTGCAATATTTTTGCTATCGGGAATATCTACTTCAATAATCGAATATATTGGCTCAGTGGCACTTGAGCGCTTGTTTTCAATAAAACTTTGGGATTACTCAACTTATAAATACAATATCAATGGAAGGGTATGTTTAAAGAACTCAACATTCTTTGCTTTGATGGGTTTAGCCGTTGTCTATTTAATTGGTCCCAAAATATCTGAGTTGATCTATAGCATACCTATTTTATACGTGAGAATTGCATCTATAATTCTTTTGGCTCTATTTTCTATCGATTTTATTTTGAGTACAATGAAGATGGCTTCCTTCAAAAAGGCTCTATTGGAGCTTTATGATAAGGCAAAATCTCTTTCTTCAATGGTTGAGGATGACTATGAAGAGATTGTGGATATAATCCATAAGAGCTTCAAGCGCATCATAAGCTCCTTCCCAGGAGCTACATCAAGCTATGATGAGTTCAAAAAGGCTATTGAGCTTCTCAGAAGAAAGAATAAAGAGCTAATGGTACGAAACAAGAAGCATAAGGGGTAGGTTATGAACTTCAGAGAGGTTGAGTCTAAAGTTAGAGAAAAAAGCGATAGCGTTGTATTGGTTGCAGTATCTAAGACAAGACCTCAAGAGGATGTCTTAGCTGCATATGCTGAAGGCGCTAGGGTATTTGGCGAAAATCGAGTCCAGGAGATGGAGGCTAAGTTCTCATTTGATAGACCTGAGGATATGAAGGTCTATCTGATTGGACAGCTTCAGTCAAACAAGGTAAAGAAGGCAGTAGCTCTTGCAGACAGAATTGAATCCGTAGATTCAATCAAGCTTATCGACAAGATTGAGGCAGAGTGCGCAAAAATCGGCAAGACGATTGAAATCCTTCTAGAAGTTAATAGTTCTGGCGAGGATCAGAAGAGCGGCTTTAGAAGCGAAGAGGAGGTCTTTGCTGCAGCTCAGCATGCTTCTAGCTGTGAGCATATCAAGTTTATGGGGCTCATGACAGTTGGTCCTCTTGGCTTTGACAGGGAAAAGAACCTCAAAGCATTCAATTATACACGCGCTCTTTATGATAAAATCAAAAATATTTATCCAGTATCTGTTTTATCAATGGGCATGAGCTCAGATTGGGAAGATGCCATTGATTCTGGCTCAACAGAAATCAGGCTTGGAACTGTAATCTTTGGAGAAAGAAAGTGAAGAAGCTTATTGCATTGATTCTTCTTATGACTATTGTACTCTCTACAGTATTCTCTGCTGAGGTATCACTTGCGTATGAGCCTTATCAGAAAGAGGAGTTTCCTCAGTGGGCTTTAGAATTGAGAAGGGCAGAGACAATATTCTTCGGTTCTTTTGCTCTTACGCTTCCATTGGCCATTGGAGCCTATAATATTGCAATAAATATGGGTGCAACCGCTCCTGAAAAGTTCTCAACAGCATTCATGTATCAATTGGCAGGTGCAGCAGGTGGAGCGTTGACAATTACTTTGGTAGACTGGATTCTCGGCAGGATGGGAAATGATTAGAGAAAAAGATTTCGAATTTATTTCAGATAAGAGTGGAAGAGTAGATGCTGTTGCCTCTGCTCTTCTTGATATTCCAAGAACTGTCTTTTCACTCGATAGCTTGGTGATGACTATCAATGGAAAGAGCGCTAAGAAGTCCTCAAAGATCAAGGAAGGTGACAAGGTTGTCATCCACTATGAAGAGGAGATTCTTGAAAATCTGGAAGCTGAGAACATCGAGCTCAATACAATATATGAAGATGACGATATTCTTGTAATCAACAAGGAACAGGGGATGGCTGTCCATCCAGGTGCTGGAAACTTCACAGGAACACTTGCAAATGCTCTTCTTGGGCGCTATGGCGATGACTTTGATGCAGGAGATGACGATCTTAGGCCTGGCATTGTACATCGCCTGGATAAAGATACCAGCGGCGTAATGGTTGTAGCAAAGAACCAAAAGGCCCATCAGAAGCTTTCTGAGATGTTTGCTGCTCATTCAAATGAAAAGTATTATCTTGCAATTGCCAAGGGATTCTTCCCTGAGACGAAGGGCACTATCGAGAGAAGAATTTGCAGAGACAGAAACAATAGAAAGAAATTTACTGTAACAGACAATAAGACAGAGGGTAAGGATGCTCTGACAAAGTACAAGGTATTGGCTCAGGGCGATGGTTATGCTCTATTGAGAGTTAGAATCTATACAGGTAGAACACACCAGATCAGAGTTCATCTCTCATCGATCAATCATCCAATCCTCGGCGACAGTCTATATACTAGAAAGGATAACAAGTACGACGTAACTATGATGCTCCATAGTGCGCTCTTGGCCGTTGAGCACCCAGCAACTGGTGAGAGAATGGTATTCAGAGCACCTCTTCCAGAGCGCTTTGAGAAGGTTATGAAACAGCTTGGAATTGACTATAAGGTCGATACAATCTCTATAGAGTAGTTCTTTGTTTTAAGTAAATTGAGTTTGTGGTACTATTTTTGATATGCGATTCCAGATAAGAAGATCCATCAACAATATATATACAGCCCTAAGCCTCGAGAATGGCAGGATTTATACCTGCAGATTGAATGGTAAGGTAATGAAGGGTGAGCATGAGTACAATCCAATTGCTGTCGGTGACATTGCTCTTGGTGAGGCTTATTCTGAGAATGAGGCCCTTCTTACTTCCGTAGAGGAAAGAAAGAGCTGGTTCAGAAGATGGAATGTTAAGGCTGAGCTTAACCAGACTATCGCAGCAAACCAAGATCAGACAGCAATCGTGCTTTCTGCTTGCTCACCTCCATTTAGACCAAGATTCGTTGATAGAGCTATAGCATCCTCTTTTGGTGCAGATGTTCTATTGATTATGAACAAGTCTGACTATGGACTTACCGAAGAAGAGTTTGATCGCTGGAAGCTATATCATGACCTTGGATACAAAATTATCGCAGTTTCTGCTCTCGAGGGTGATGGAATTGAGGAACTAAAGGCGCTTTTAAAAGGTAAGACTACAGCCTTTGTTGGCCAGTCAGGCGTTGGAAAGTCCACTCTTATCAACGCACTCATGGGAACAGAGCAGAGAACTGGTGAAATCAGTGAAAAGTTCAATCGAGGAAAGCATACAACAAACCATTCGCTCTTTATCGAGGGCGATGAGTTCTGCGTAATAGATACTCCTGGTGTAAGAGAGATTCTCATCCCATTTGAGGAGCCAGAGAAGGTACAGGAGTCATTTCCTGAACTTAGGGATCTTGAATGTATGTACTCAACATGTCTCCACAAGGGCGAGCCAGGCTGTATGGCTCAAGAAAAGCTTGAAAGTGGCGAAATCAATGAAGATAGATATGAAAGCTATCTCAGGATGCTTCAGTCTTTAGAGGAAAGAAAGCCTCAGTATCTTAGGAAGAAAAGAAGTGGAAAACCGAACTATTAAGGATACAGAGCTTGATAAAGTCTTAGATAAGGTCAGGCTATATGCACTATCTCCAGAAGGAAAGGCAAACATTACCCCTGATCTTGTATCTCAAGATAGGGAAGTCCTTGAATCAAGATATGTAAAAATTGATTATTTCATGAATCTTCTGGAAGGTGCTGAACCATTAGATACCTTCCCATCAATCAGCCATATCTTTGAATATGTTGAAAAGACCCATGCAGATATCAAGGGTGAGGACATCTATAAGTCAGGCATGTTCCTTGCCTCCTATTTCAGGGTTTTAAGATTCCTTAAAAATGATGAGGAGATACTTGCATCTGATGAGGAGCTTTCAAAAGACATTCTTTCCTCTCTAGATAGTGAAGGTGAGGTTAATGAGAACCATCCAAGGCTGAGACCACTGATTAAGGCTAGAGAGGAGATTAAGGCAGAACGCCAACGCTATTCTCTATCCTACATGTCTCAAAATAGGAATCTTATCCAGAATGATAATCCTCTCTTCAAGAATGAAAGAGTAGTTATTCCTATCAAAGCTGATCAGAAGAGAAGCGATGATTGCTATATCTCAGGCCAGTCAGCAAGTGGCGCAACATTGTTTGCTGAGCCATTTCATCTAGTTGAGCTAAATAACCAGGTCGTTCTTTCAGAAGAGAGAATCAGAGCTGAAAAGATGAGAATCAAGCATGAGTTATCTGAAAAGGTAAGATTTCTCGTGCCAGTTCTGAAAAAACAGCTCGAGTTTATAATAGACTTCGATTTCCACTATGTTTTTGCTCTTTGGGCAAAGAGAGAGAAGGCTAGACATCCACAGTTTGGAAACTATGTTTCCTTAATAGATGCTAGACATCCATTATTAGGAAAGCGCGCTGTACCAATTTCAGTAAAGTTAGATAAGAAGACAAAAGTCTTAGTTCTCTCTGGCGCCAATGCAGGTGGAAAGACTGTAACAATGAAGACTATTGCGCTCTTTTCTCTCATCAATCAGATTTGTGGCTTCATTCCAGCAGATGAGTTGTCTGTTCTTCCGTATTTTGACCAGGTCCTTACTGATATCGGCGATGGACAGTCTATCGAGGAATCTGCATCAACCTTCTCATCACATATGGCCAATATTTCTTACATAACAAGAAAGAGCACTCCGAAGTCTCTCGTAATTCTCGATGAGCTTGGTTCCGGTACAGATCCAGAGGAAGGCGCAGCCCTTTCTATCTCAATTTTGAGGTACATGTCCAAGCACTCTGCATTGACAATTACAACTAGCCACTATGGACAGGTAAAGAACTTTGCATACTCCGAGGCCAATATGATGAATGCCTCTATGGAATTTGATGAGAAGTCATCTCTTCCAACTTATAAGGTTCTTGAAGGTATCCCTGGAGATAGCCATGCAATACAAGCTGCAATCAGAGCTAAAATGCCTAAGGAAATTACCAGAGAGGCAACAGAAGCTCTATCTGAGGGTAGTGAGACTAGTGCACGAATCATCACAAGTCTCCTTTCAAAGTCCAGAACTCTCGACAGAAAGATCACTGAAGCAGAGCTTCAGAGAAGAAATGCTGAAGCTAAGGCCTTGGATGCAGAAAAGCGCCTTAAGGAACTTGAGGAGCAGAAGTATAGACTCGAAAAAGATGGTCATAAGGAGCTTAATGCATACCTATCCAAATCAAGACGCGACATGGAACGTCTTGTAATGGAAGTAAAGACAGGTACTCTTACCAAGGAAAAGACTAAGAAGGTAAGAACATTTCTCGACAAGATGGAAGAAAAGGAAAAAGAACTTTCCAAGAACATCTCTGAAAAGGAAGAAGTTTATGAAGACTATTCCTCTTCTGATGATAGACCTCTTGTTGTTGGAGATGAAGTATTCTGTGGCACAGCTAAGACCAGAGGCAAGATTCTCGAAGTTCGAGGCAAGAATAAATTCTTCGTATCACTTGAAAATGGCTTACGAATGGAAGTTAAGGGCAATATGCTTTGCCATGCTGTGATGGAGAAGAAGAATACTGTTGCACATTTCCAGAGTCAGGAGAAGAAGGCCCTTTATGTCATGGATGTTAGGGGAATGACTCTTTTGGAGGCATTGGAAGCTTTGGAAAATCAGATGGAAGCTGCGCTTCTCTCTGGCATGACAAACTTCTCGATCATCCACGGTTATGGAGATGGAATACTTTCAAAAGGTATTGGTGACTATCTGAGGCGTCGTAGGGAAGTTGAGAGTGCAGCCTTTGCCCGTCCTGAAGATGGAGGAATGGGAAAGACTTACGTTACACTGAAGTCTTCTTAACCTTATCTGGCAGCTGAGCTATAACAACAGCAATAAAGAGTATTACGCATCCAATGGTTTCTCTAGCGCTCATAACTTCACCAAGAAGAAGAGCGCCTCCAACTGCTGCCCAGACACTTTCAAGTGACATTGCAAGGGTAGCAGGAGCAGGGGAAACATATTTCTGGGCAACAATTTGAAGAGTATATGCAACACCACAGCTCATGATGCCTGAATATAAAATTGCAGTTGAGGCTTCCATAATTGATGCAACTCTAACATCCTCAAAGATAAAAGAGAGAGCAAAGCATCCAAGTCCTGCAAACAAGAACTGAAGATTAGATAGTTCAACTCCATCAATCTTCTTTGAGAAATGGTCGATTACCATGATATGGAATGCAAAGACAATTGAGCACAAGAATACAAGAAGGTCACCTTTTGATATAGAAAGCTCACTATTCATCGATAGTAGGTATGCTCCTACTATACCGGCAAATACGCATAGCCAAACCTTCTTTGAGACTCTCTTTCCAAGTGCAATTGAGAGAATTGGAACAATCAGCATATATAAGGAGGTGATGAATCCAGCCTTGCCTGCAGTTGTATATGCAATTCCTGCCTGTTGAAGAACAGATGCAACACCAAGGCACAAGGCACAGCTGATGCCAGCCTTAAGAAGCGTTTTCCTATATTCTTTGTCCTTAAGATGCATCTTGAATTTCTTATATGTGAGAGGAAGTAGGGCAACTGCACCAATCAGCATTCTAATTCCGTTATATGTCAGTGGTCCTATAGAATCTGCAGCATTTGACTGCGCGACAAACGCAAAGCCCCAAATGAGGGATGTTAGAAGCAGCAATAGGATGGCATTTCTTTCTTTCATGGTGAGAATTCTACATTTTTTGCTGATAAAATGAACTACTGAAGCAGATATTTAACAAAAAGAATTCATGCTGAAAGAAATTATTAAAAAATAGACAATGCAAAGTTCTCTGAATATGAGCAGTTCAAAGACTGCAACTATCAGAGTTATTGGACTGTCGGCTCCAATAGATATGATAATGACAGCTGCCAGAAGTATCCTTATCCTAAGTTCAAGTCTGCCAAGATAATGATTAATAAAGAGAAATGCCTGAATAAAGAAATCTAAAACCTTATAAATTAATGAATGATATTTCTGAATCATTATAGAATTAGAATAAGGGTATGGTCGCATACCATTTTAAGAGCTATATGGTTATTCTGTTGAACTTAATTTATAACTTGAGTTTTTTTAGTAAATATCCGCTAAATATTATTTTTGCGGATATTTGCTTGACTTTTCGCAACATTCTATTTACCTTTTTACCAAA
>JAGBWX010000005.1 GCA_017629575.1 Spirochaetales bacterium
AGCCATTCTGGTGCAAGGTCTCTGAACTTGACTACTCAAGAATGTGGGAAGACGACATTCTTTGGCTTCCACCAGCCCTTGAAGGCAAGAAGTTTGAAGGATACTTCCTCTTTGATGGAAACACTCTTCTCGACAGCAAGGTCTTGTTAGAGGATGATGATGAATAAAAGAGTCCTTGGGCTATGGAATATGGGAGAAGGATGCTTTCATAAGCTCCTTTCCCCAAATGAGGCAAAAGCCATCATAAGACATGCCCTAGACATTGGAATAAATACATTTGACACGGCATTCTCCTATAAGAATGCAGATAACTATCTATCATCTGTAATCAGAGAAAGAAATCTGGAAAGAACCAGCTTTGAGATAATATCAAAGGTTATGGCTGTTCCAACCCTTGAAAAAAAGGCAGAGACATCCCTCAAGAGACTCTCCACAGACTATGTCGACATTCTCCTTCTCCATTGGCCAAGTGATGATGAGTCTGTCTATTCATCGCTAAAGAAGCTTGAAACAATCAAAAAAGAAGGAAAGGCAAAGGAAATTGGAGTTTCAAACTTTCCTCCAAGCCTACTTGAAAAGGTATCTAGAGACTTCGAGATAAACTTCCATGAAAGACCTCTGTCTCTCCTTTGGACAAAGAATTGGGAGATAGAAAAGAAGTTGGGAATAAAGACTATTGCATACTCTCCTCTTGCAATGGGAATACTATCAAAGACAAGGGCACAGCTTGAAGCAATAGAAGATGATAGAAAAACCCTTGAAATATATAAAGCTCCAAGCCTATTTTCTCTCATAGAGTGCATATCAGAGCTTTCAGAGAAGCACTCTGTTGAGAGAAGCTCCATTTCCTACGCCTTTTTGGAATCTTTGAATCCTGAATATATAGTTCAGGGTGCAAGCACCAAAACACAGCTGGAAATAATACCTGCAAAGCTATCTGAGGAAGATCTTGGATCGCTTATGCAACACGCAAGAAAGATTGACTCTGAATGTATAAGCGACAATATCTTTTCCCACTCATACTTGCCCTGTTAGCATCTCTAGCCTAAACTAAGTCTATGCTTACGTTACTTGAAAGAGCCCAGGCTGAAATAGAAGTCAAAAAGTCCAGATTCATCGCAATAGCAATACCAGCAGAATCTCTTGATGAGGTTAAATCTATTGTTAAGTCTGTATGGGCAATTCATCCAGAAGCAACACACGTAGTTCATGCAGCTGTCGTTGGCAAAGCCGGAACAATGTACTCCTCCTCTGATGATAGAGAGCCTAAGAACACCGCAGGCCGCCCAGCTCTAGAGGTTCTAAAAGGCTCTGGAATCACAAATATCTGCGTATGCATCGTAAGATACTTTGGTGGAACACTTTTAGGCACAGGAGGGCTAGTCAAAGCCTATGGAGACAGTGCCAAGGAAGTGTTGAAAGTCGTAAAGACAGAGGAGCTCATAGAAAGGGTCTCTTTCAAGATTATGCTCGCCTATGATAGCTACACCCTAATCAAGAGACTTCTTGATGAAGTGAAGGCAACATCCCTATCTGAAGACTTTGCAACAGGTATAACAATCAAGGGCCAGATACCACTGACAGAGAAAGACAAGCTCCATGGCGGTGTCTTAGATATTGGACAAGGCAAGATCCAAATTGAATTTTCCTAACAAAAACACAAAAAAAAGTAAATTTGCAAAAAATAGTTTAATGATTTTTTACTTAAAACACTTTCTTTATTGACAAAGTTTTATCTCTTTGACAGAATACAACAGTTGAAAGACATGGAGAGATGGCCGAGTGGTCGAAGGCGGGCGCCTTGAAAGCGTCTGAGGGGAAACTCTCCGGGGGTTCGAATCCCTCTCTCTCCGAATAACCTCCTGGTTTAAACCGGGAGGTTTTCTTATTTCCTTAGCCTTCTAGAAAACGAATAATATGGTCGGCAGCAGCTCCACTTTTCAGTACATGGTGATATAGAAGCCTTGCAGATATATAGCAAACAATAGAAAGTCTTATTCTATTCAGAGTTCCATCAAATCCTCAGCATCACAATTCAAGGCTTTTGCCAGCTTGATCACTGTTTCTGCCTTTGCTGCATTGATATTTTTCTGTTTCTGCTCATATTGCTGGATTGTCCTGACTGGTATTCCTGCTATTTCTGCCAATACGCCTTGCGATAGCCCAGCATCAAGCCTGATTCTTTTTAGGTTTGTGAAGCCTTTACGAATGTTGTAAAGCTCTATCATCCTATCACAGAAATGAGATATATGCATTTCAAGATAAGGCGAATAAAAGGCCAATACTTCAGTTATTGAAATCAAGCGGTTGATTCTACTGAAAGAAAGATTCGTATACCACTGGAAATAAGCTAACGCCCAGCCACACCAATACTCAGTGCTTCTATTCATGCATGGCCGGTACTCTGAAGAGAGTGTATCATCATGCAATATCTCGAGCGCGAGCTCTATCCCCGACTTTCCGGCTATCACAGAGGACGCACCTATCTCAAACCTTTAACATATCCTTGATTCAAGGAATCTCTGGTAGAAGTCAGAGATATCCTTATTGAGATTGCAAACGGCAAAATCAAGCATTGCACCTAGAGTGGCTTGAGCTTTTGCCAGATAGATCTTATCGTATGCGTGGATCATCGCCCTTAATCTCCTCATCAAGCATCTGAACAATGTATAAATCACCTCGCTTGCGCCTGTTCCTTTCTACATCAAAATACTGACGGCGAGCAGACCTATCCCTGTTTTCCCTTTTTGAAAGCCACTCGGACCAATTAGCAACTTCGTAACCCTTGAAGACTAGCGCATCAAAAGCCTTCTCACTCCTGATAACAAATTGAGTACCTAGTTTGCCAAGCTTCTTGGCATTACCGAGCTGACGAACGGAACTCGCTCCATTTATAAAATCCTGCGCAAATGAGAAATAACT
>JAGBWX010000045.1 GCA_017629575.1 Spirochaetales bacterium
AGCTTGGCTCCAGGGTGGACCATGGGAAGGACGAAAGGGATCCCAGATGATTCCTATGTTCTCAGACACAGCACGTCTTCCTGAGGTATTCGGCATCCACTGTGGTTGGATCATCGTACTTATCCTGGTAGTTGTTATGCATATCTACATGAACCATACTAAGCAGGGCTATGAGATTGCTGTTATCGGTGACTCAGAGAATACTGCTAGATATGCTGGCATGAATGTAGGCATGATTATGGAAAGAACAATGTTCGTCTCCGGCGCCATCAGCGGCATCGTAGGCTTTATTGTAGTTTCCGGTGCTAACTTCACACTCTACAGCGGAGTAGCAAACGGCGTAGGCTTCACATCAATCACAGTAGCATGGCTCAGCCATCTCAATGCTTTCGCAATGATTGTAATCTCAATGGTACTTGCCATCCTTACAAAGGGTTCAAGCACATTGCAGACAAAGCTTCAGGTTCCAGCTTCAATCTCTGAGATTGTAACTGGTATCCTCCTATTCTGCATGCTCAGCTCAGAATTCTTCATTAACTATAAGATAGTTGTTAGACACAGAAACAAGAAGGAGGTGGAAGCATGACAACATTATTCAACCTTTTAGTTGCAGCTGTAACCTTCGGTACAGTTCTGATGTTTGGAACACTTGGCGAAATCCTTACTGAAAAGTCTGGAAACCTGAACCTCGGTGTTGAGGGCATCATGTACATGGGCGGTGCATTCGGCCTTGCTGGTGCATTCTACTATGAAAAGCTTGTTGGAGTTGATGCATCTGTTGGTTTTGTAGCCATATTGATTGCGATCCTCGCTGCATTCTTGGCAGGCGCAGCAGCTTCCCTCATCTTCAGCTTCCTTACGATCACACTCAGAACAAACCAGAACGTAACAGGTCTTGCTCTTACAATCTTTGGCACAGGCGTTGGACAGTTCACAGGTGAGTTGATGAGAGTTAAGGAAGGCGGATATGTTGCACTGAGCAATGGACTGAAGGATGCTTTCAATGCATCTATCTTCCCTAAGTTCATGCAGGACATCCCATTCTTAGGAAAGCTTTTATTCTCACATACCTCATTCTTCTACCTTGCAATAGTAGTTGCCATCTTAATGTATCTGTTCTTTGCAAAGACAAAAACTGGCCTCTATCTGAGAGCAGTTGGCGAATCTCCAGCAACAGCAGACGCAGCTGGCATCAACATTACAAAGTATAAGTATCTTGCAACAATTATTGGCGGTGGCATCTCAGCTATCGGTGGCATGGTTTATATCATGACAACAGCTGGATGCGTATGGAACCACGAAGGCCTCTCAGGTGTTGGTTGGCTCGCGGTTGCACTCGTAATCTTCTGTCTCTGGAAGCCAATGAACGCTATTTGGGGTTCTATCCTCTTTGGCGCACTGATGATCATGTACCTCAGAGTCATCATCCTCTTCATCCCTACAGAGATCTATAAGATTCTGCCATATGTTGTAACAGTTATCGTACTTATCCTCTCAAGTATGAGAAACAACAAGGAGAAGCAGCCACCTGCATCCTTGGGTCTCAACTACTTCAGAGAAGATAGATAAATCATCCTATTGCCACTTAAAAATTTGGTGTAAAATAAAAATAGGAGATAGAGGTTCGGGAGTTATTTTCCGAAGGGTTCAGTAATCTCAGTGACTGAGAACAAAAAAGGAGTTATTTATGAAGAAACTCGCTATGGTATTGATGGTTCTGTTATTAGCAACAGGATTCGTATTTGCAAACGGCACAACAGAAGATGCTGCTCCAGCAGCTGATGCAGGCAACAAGATTAAAGTCGGCCTTCTCTGTATTGGTGATGAGAATGACCAGGGCTATTCATACAACTTTATCCAGGGCCAGAAGGAAGCTACAGAAATCCTCAAGGCTGAAGGTATTGATGTAGAATGGGTTATCAAGTACAACATCGGCGAAGACTCAACATGTTTGGATGCAAACATTGAAGCAGCAGAAGAAGGCTGTGAAATCATCTTCAATAACTCATTCGGTTTTGAACCATTCATGCTCGAAGTAGCACCAGAGTATCCAGAAATCAAGTTCGTAGGATGCACAAACTGTGCTTCAGCATTCGACGCTCTTCCTAACACATACAATGCATTCGCAAACATCTACGAAGGTAGATATGTAGCAGGTGTTGTAGCAGGTATGAAGCTCAACCAGATGATCGAAGAAGGAAAGATCAAGCCAGAAGAAGCAGTTATCGGCTATGTTGGCGCATTCTCATTCGCAGAAGTAATTTCAGGCTTCTCAGCATACTACCTCGGCGCAAAGAGCGTATGTCCATCAGTAACAATGAAGGTTTCATTCGTAGGCTCATGGTCAGACGCAACTAAGGAATCTGATGCAGCAATCGCACTCGCAGACCAGGGATGCGTAATGATTTCACAGCACTCAGACAACACAACTCCTGCAACAGCAGCACAGGCAAAGGGCGTATTCCACACAGGTTACAATGCTGATATGTCAGCAGTTGCTCCAGCAGCATCACTCATCGGCACAAGAATTGACTGGGCAGTATACTTTGCAGAATTCATCAGAGCACACGTAAACGGCACAGAGATGGCTCAGGACTGGTGTAAGGGCATGGGCGATGACGCAGTTGTTATGACAGTTCTCAACGAAGCAATCGCAGCACCTGGCACAAAGGCTAAGATGGAAGAAGTTATGGCTGGCATCGCTGATGGATCAATCAAGGTATTCGATACAGCTAAGTTCACAGTTAACGGCGGACAGAAGCTCACACACGCATTCGCTCTTGATACAAATGGCGACTTCGCAGCAGACACAGCAGAAGCAGTTGTTGACGGCGTATATCTCGAATCATATCACCAGTCAGCTCCTTACTTTGTAGAAAACATCGACGGAATCACATGGCTCAACGCAGCTTATTAATCCATTAGATGTCAAAGGCCTCCCCGCTTGGGGAGGTTTTTGTTTTATGAAATAAAATTATTGCTTTTCAAACATCTGTCTTTCTCATAAACTAATTGTATCTTCAAAAACGGAGTTTAAAATGACACCATCACTATCAATCCCACCTTTGACAAAGGATTTGGCTAGAGTCTTAATCGACGCCGATACCATCTCACGCAGGGTTGATGAGCTTGCACAGAAGATCAATCACGACTATAAGGACATTACTGAACCATTGATGCTCGTAGGAGTTCTCAAGGGTTCTTTTATTTTCCTTGCAGATTTGTGCAGAAGGCTTACAGTCCCACATGTTGTAGATTTCATCGCAATTTCTTCTTACGGACAGAAGGGAGACAAGAGAGGTGAAGTAAGAATGCTCATGGATACTAGAGAAAATCTCTCTGACCACCATGTCCTGATTGTCGAGGATATCCTTGATAGCGGAAACACACTCTCCTACCTCATCAAGACATTCAAGGCTAGAAACACAAAGAGCGTTTCAACAGCTGTTTTCTTGGATAAGCCTGCTCGCCATGAAGTTCCTGTAGAAATCGAATACATGGGATTCGAGATTCCTGACGTTTGGGTTGTTGGCTATGGTCTGGACTATAAGGAGCAGTACAGAACTCTTCCATACATCGCAGAGATGTATCCTAAAAAGTAAAGGATATTAACATGTCAGATAAATTCTATGTTGGCTACAATACAGTACACAAGCTCATCAAGGGTCTTGCTGCGAAAATTGAATCCGAAGGCTTCGATCCAGATGTAATCGTTGCAATCGGTTCAGGTGGATTCATCCCAGCAAGAATCATGAAGACTTTCATCAATAGACCAATCTATGCTGTTGGCATCTCATACTATGGGGTAGATAGAAAGCACAAGAGCCATCCTACAAAAATCCAGTGGATTGATGAGGTGCAGGAACAGCTCAGGGGCAAGAAGGTTCTCCTTATCGATGAAGTTGATGACACAAGAGCAACACTTGCATACTGCGTTGGAGAACTTCTCTCCTACCAGCCTGAAGAAATTGCCGTTCTCGTACTTCACAACAAACTCAAGAAGAAGGACGTAGAGTTCCCACCAGAGATCCAGAAGTACTATCCAGCACTTGAAATCGGCGATATTTGGATCAAGTATCCATGGGATGCTGAAGATATTGATGAGCATACAGAATGTGAAAAGAAGATGCTCGAAGAGATGAAAAACTAATGTCAGATGTAACAGTCTTGGCCTCTCTTCAGTGGGGCGAGGAAAAAGCAGAAGCCGTATCCTCCTTCATATCAGAAGATGCCGACATAATCATTACAAGCCTCAAAGGCTCAAATGTTAGGAATGAAGAGGGAGAAATCTCTCTTCATTCTCTGTCATCCGCCATTTTCAAAAAGGAAGCGATGGTTATCGTTCCTGGTGGCATGAATATCGATCTGGATCAGTTGAAGTCTGAATATGAAAAGGTAGCCGAAATCGGAGATCCTGTAGATAACCTCTTCATTGATGAGAGAGCAAATCTAGTTCTTCCATTCCACAACAAGTCAATTCTTGGTGCTGAGGAATCAAAAGGCAGAAGAAGTGGCTTGAGAGCTGGTGACCTCTTGGATGATGATAGACTACCTGGAAGACTCTCCAGAGTTCTACTTTCTGAAAACAAAATGGACATGTATGACCAGGTGCTTGCAAAATGCAAAGAGTGGAAACTCTTTTTTGCAGACTTCATCATCGATACTGTCCCTGTCATCAGATATGCTCTAGAAGCTGACCAGAAAGTTGTAGTAGAGGCAACAGATGGCTTCATGAAAGATATAAGCTGGGCATCCTACCCTCTTACATCATTCGAAAGATGCTCTGTACAGTCTGTGCTTGAAAAGTCTGCAATCCCTCCAAAAGCTGTAACAAAGACAATTGGAGTGATCAAATCATATTCAGAATCACTTGCAGAATGTCCTTTCCCAACTCTCTTCAAGGATGGAGAAGCAGATAGCATCAAAATCCCTGGCACCAAGCGTGGCTGGCTGGATCTTGTAGCAATCGACTACTCATGCTTCATCAATGGCGTAGATGAAATATGCATCACAGATTTAAGTGCATTAGATAGAGAGAGCATAATCAAGGTATGCACAGGATACCAGATTGAAGGCGAATACTATTCAAACTATCCAGAGACAAGAAAGATTGCTGTAGCTAAGCCTATTTATGCAGAGTTTGAGGGCTGGATGGAGGATACATCAGATGTGGACAGCTGGGACAATCTTCCTGAAAAGTGCAAGGCAATGCTTAAAGAGATAGAAATCTTTGTAAATGCAGAGGTCTCTATGGTAGCAGTGGGAAGCGAAGGCAAGATAATTTCCAAATAATTGGTACCAAAGAATATGTGGCACAGCAAAAAATGCTGTGCTTTTTTTCTGCCTTTTTGTCTTTACTTCGCTTACTCTTGCCACCTTTATCCCTAACTTTCGATTAGAGGAGAATGACCATGTGGCTATTTAATAAAAACAATGATGAGAAGAAGCTCCAAAAGGAACTTCATAAAATGGACAAGGCAGATGAAAAGCTCGCAAAAGAACTCGCAAAGGATCTCGAAAAACGCGATGAAAAAGAAAGGGACTATGAAATTGACGCAGTAACGGAAGATGAGTGGATGCTATATCAAAAAAACTACAGACAAGAAGCTGCTGAACAAGAATGGCTCGACAGAACGGTAAAGGATGCAAAAGAGGAAAATGCATCTATTGCAGAGCTCTCAAAGGATGTAGATCGATATAGAAACAAAAGCGAGCAAAGATACAAAAAGCATATGCGCAAATAATATTTGCAAGAAAAATAATGGACAAATTAAAAGTTTAACCCCATCATTAACCCATGGGGTTTTTGTGCCGTTGGCATTGATCCCTTCTTCAATCAGGGGGCTGTGCATTGAAGCGTGCTATTTTCCTTGTTCTTGCCGTCCTTTTGGTGGTACTTCTTTCCTCTTGTGGAGAAAAGAAGGATGTTCTTTATGTCTATAACTGTCCTATTACACTCCAGATGAAGTAATTGAAGCCTTTGAAGAAGAGTACAATTGTGATGTCATAATGGACTATTTCGCTTCAAATGAAGAGATGTTTGCAAAGCTGATGGTAACTGGAGAATCTGCTGGCTATGATATCGTATTCCCTTCAAGTGACTATGTAACAATTATGAAGAAGCTGGGCATGCTGGAAGAGATGGACCATGAATTGCTCCCTAACCTCCAGTACATAAGCCCACTTGCAAGAGAAAAGTCAACTTCAGACCCTAATATGGAGTACTCTGTCCCTTACTACTTGGGTGCAGCAGGAATTGCCGTAAATAAGAACAAGCTCCAGGACTATGAAAGAGATTGGTCTCTCTTTGCAAGAGAAGATCTCAAGGGAAGAATGTGCATGCTCGATGACCTCAGAGAGGTAATTGGTGCAGCGCTTCAGGTTCAGGGATATTCATGCAACTCAACAGACCCAGATGAGCTAGAAGCTGCCTATAACTACATTGAAAATGAATGGAAGCCAAACTTGGCAAAGTTTGATGCCGAGGGCTTTGCTAAGTCCTTCGCATCTGGCGAGTATATTGTTGCACATGGCTATGCTGAGTCGTTCTACGAAGAAATTCCAGAGTCAGAATGGGATAGCATCGACTTCTTCATCCCAGAAGAGTGCTCCCTTTATATCGACTCAATGGTTATCCCAAAGGGTGCAAGGCACAAAGAGCTTGCCCATGAATTCATCAACTTCATGATTGAGCCACACAACTATGCTCTATTCTTGGATTATTTTGGATTCCCATCAACAACAAATACAGAGGCTGCGCAGTATATGGAGTCTGAACCATATTACACAGAGGATATGATTATCCATGGAGAGGTAAAGGACGACCTTGGCGAAGCTCTTGATCTATACAACAATGTTTGGGAAAGAATCAGATACGGAAACTAGGATTACCCTCTTCTAGAAAGTTAA
>JAGBWX010000046.1 GCA_017629575.1 Spirochaetales bacterium
AACATTCTTGTGAGCATAAACTTCAGGAGCAAGAGTAACAAAAGGTGTAAGGCCTACGTTGTCTCCGTTGATCATTGCATCAAATGCCAAAGAAGAAGCTGTTGCATCATAGAAAGCCTTTTCTGACTCACTGAGTGCGTCGTAATCAATGAGTTCGATAGACTTAAGAATTTCGCCACCTGTTGCAGGGTTTACAGCTGTAGGAGGGTTAACTCCACCAACAATAGCTATTGCTTCAGCTGCCTTCCATTCGATAGAGTCTTTTAAGAAAGTCTTCTGGTAAGAAACAGCCCCCAGAGACACGATAAACATTGATAAAATTAATAAAGAAACAAACTTTTTCATAATCTCATTATCCCATGTATTATTTAATTTGTTAAACATTTTTAATGAAATACTTGGCAATCAGCCCGCAATTACCATACATTTCTTTAGAAAATGTATAGTTATTTGCATTAAGAGATATTTCTAAAAAAGCAAGGAAAATTCCAATGTCGATTGAGTTGAAATACTCCTTAAACCTACCAACCATGATTGATTTATTGCCATCAGTTCTGTAAACGCGAATCGCATTGCCTTCAGAGATAACTTTCCATGGCTGAGAGTTGCAGGCAGATGGAGTAAGACGAACATCGTTTATGACAGTTTGGTTAAATTCCCCCTCCCAAATGGAAGAAGCAGGATTTCTTGTAAACTCATCGTCTGACTTCCTTAGTTTGGTCTTATCAAGGTATCCAAGGGTAAGCATAATTATGAAATCCTTGCCCTCATAGCTTCTTTCTTTAGTTCTTCCAAAGCCATACCAACAAACTCCAATTGCGTTTGCCTGAAGGTATAAGTCCAAATTCTCAAGCTTATAGCCCGCATCCACGAGATCCATTGGATTTGACTTATCGCCATAGTACAGAAGGCAAACGTCACCAATTGGGCAGCTAGTGCTACTTCTCTCAACTACCTTAAAAGTACCCAAATCACCATCAAAGCCAGAGATGACTTCCATGCATTTTTCAACAGTGAGCTTCTCATCCAAGAACTTCCTGAAGGAGCGCCTTTTGTGAATCATTGAATAAAGAATTTCGTTCATTAAATTACCAGCATAATTGCAGTAGACGCCAAGGATACCAAGATAGATAGAATCATGGAACCCTTGAAATAAGAAACAAAGAATGCAGAAACAACACCAACAAGGCCTGCATACCATTCAACCCCAAAATCTGTGAGCGCCAATGGGAAAATGAGAGCACCCAAGGCTGCTACAGGAAGAAGCACCATGCTCTTTCTGATGTTTTTAGGAAGCTTTGCCAAGAATGGCATAAAGTACGGTGCCATTCTAGGTAGCATTGTTGCTACCGAGCATAGTCCAATCATTACAAATACGTTGATCATACTCCAGCCTCCTCATCAGTATAGATAAAGCATCCGAATATTGTCGCAGCTAACATCGAAATAAGGAAAGATACACCAGTTCCAACACCAAATAGCAAAATCAGCATTGAGTTCAATCCTGCAGAAACGAGAAGAACCAAAAGCGCCTTAGCATTCTTTCTGCTCTCCGAACCAAGAAGGGATGCAAACATTGCATAAACTGTAATTACAGCAGCTTTCTGTATGACATCAGGAAGGAATGTTCCCGCGATGTACCCCATTGCAGTTCCGCTTGTCCATCCTGCATAGGAGGTGAAGACTATTCCTGCCATATAGGAATATGTGAGTTTCTTTCCTTTTAGTGCAGCAACAGCGAAGATTTCATCTGTTGTGCCAAAGCCACACATCAATCTTCCTGCAATAGACTTTGGATTTTCCAAGTGTGTATAGAGAGAAGACGCCATAAAGATATAGCGGGTATTCAAGAAGAAGACGGAGATAACAATCTCAAGAAGGAAAGAGCCTGCATTGAACAGATTCATCATCAAGAACTGACCAGAGCCTGAATAGTTAGTAAGGCTGATTAAGATTCCTTCTACAAATCTAAGACCACTGGTTCTTGTCAAAAGACCGAACGCCAAGGCTGTTGTGAAATATCCCAAAAAGATTGGAAAGCCATCCTTGATTCCCTCAAGGGCATCTTTCCTCTTGTTATTTGCCATATACTTCTCCTGATAGACGGATTGCCGCCTCTGTTCCATCAACAGCAGCAGATACAATACCACCTGCGTATCCTGCACCTTCGCCTGCTGGATATAGGCCAGGTCCCTGCTTCATCATCTCGTCTCTTACAATCCTAACTGGACTAGAGGTCCTAGTTTCAGAGGCAAGCATCAGAGCCTCGTTTGTCAAGAATCCACCTCTAGACATCCTATCGAAAGCCTTGAAGCCTTCTCTGAGTGAATCTGCAACAATCTTTGGAAGTGCATCATCCATTCTCATGGATACTAGTCCTGGCTTATATGTTGTATCAGGGAAAGTTGATGATACTTTGTCATTTACGAAGTCAGCCATTCTCTGGGCTGGTGCCTTAAAGCCCTCGAAATAAGCCATCTCCTCCATCTCCTCAACCCATCTGAGCATGCCAAGCTTGTCTTTGTACTTGATATCTTCCTGCCTTATCTGCACAACCATGCCAGAGTTGGCCTTTTTGCCTCCACGAGAGGATGAAGACATGCCATTTACTGCCTGTCTTCCCATCTCCGTTGCAGCTGGGATTACAGAGCCACCAGGACACATGCAGAAGGAATAGACACCTCTATTCTCTACCTGAGTGACGAAGGAATATGATGCGGGTGGAAGATATAGTCCTCTTCCCTTTGGATTATGATATTGAAGCTGGTCGATAACCATCTGAGGATGCTCAAGTCTTACGCCAACTGCTGTATCTTTTGCCTCAAGAACAAAGCCATGGCGATCCAAGAACTGGTATACATCCTTAGCAGAGTGGCCTGTTGCAAGAATTACTGGACCTTTAAACTCTCTGCCATCGGCAAGAACAACTCCCTTTGTTTCGCCATTCTCCACAATCAAGTCTATTACTCTTGACTTGAAATGGACCTCGCCGCCTGATGCAATTATCGTGTTTCTAATGTTTTCGATGACAATAGGAAGCTTATCTGTTCCAACATGAGGATGTGTCTCGTATAGAATGCTTTCATCTGCTCCATGCTGAACAAGAAGCTCAAGGACTTTCCTGACATTGCCACGCTTTACTGAGCGAGTGTATAGCTTTCCATCTGAATAAGCACCTGCGCCACCCTCTCCAAATGCGTAGTTTGATTCTGGATCAAGTAGTCCTCTTGTTGAAAGAAGAGCTGTATCACGCTTTCTTTCATGGACATCCTTGCCCCTTTCGATGAGTATAGGCCTAAGTCCTCTCTCGATTAATGTAAGGGAAGCAAAAAGACCCGCTGGACCCGCTCCAACTACAATAGCAGATGGGGCTGCTGAGACATCATGAAACTCAACATGAGGACAGAGACTCTCTGGCTTTTCGTTGACATATACCCTTACTTTGGCATTGATCTTAATATCCATTCGCCTTGCGTCGATGGACTTTCTCAAATACTTGACTGCTGTAACAGAGCTTTGCTTAACTCCAGCCTTCTTTGCTGAAGCCTTTACCAAGAGTTGCTCTACAGCACTCTCCTCTGGAGTGAGAACAATATCAATATCCTTAATCATCGCCTTGATGATACCACCTTAGGGGGAATGTGAAAATGAAGAAATAGCAAAATATGGAAAGACTATTTCTTTTGTCTTCAGATTGATTGAGAAATGTAGATTTTCTAAAATAGAAGCTATGAATATCCTCTCGATTGAAAACATTGAAAAGACACTCAATGATGAGCCACTCTTCGAAAACGTAACTTTGGGCCTTGAAGAAGGCGAAAAGGTAGGCATCGTCGGCAAGAATGGAGCTGGCAAATCTACATTTTTAAGAGTCCTATCTGGAGACATTTATCCAGATGAAGGCAATATTTCAACAGCAAGAGACAGCAATATCGTAATGCTCGAGCAGCGAGTGGATTTCCCAGAAGGAACAACAGTCGAGGATTTTCTATATCTTTCAAAGAACAAGAACATTGAAAAACTGAAGCGCTATAACAAGGCATTGGAAAGTGGAGACGAAAGACTCTACAACCAGCTCTATAGCGAGATTGAAAGAGAGAACCTTTGGGATATCGAAAGAGCCTACTATGCTCTTTTGACAGATATGGGTGAAAACATCGCATCAGATAGGAGAATGGATAGCTTATCTGGTGGACAGCAGAAGAAGGCTGCTATTGCGAGAGCCATTGCACTTCGCCCAACAATCCTTCTTTTGGATGAACCAACAAACCATTTGGACATCAAGACAATCGAATACCTGGAAGCTTGGATCAAGAGTGCCAAGATTGCTGTAATCATCGTCACTCATGACAGACATATTCTAAATGAATGCTGCTCTACAATCTGGGAACTCGATAGAAAGGTATTCTATAGACATCCAGGCAACTTCTCCGAATATCTTGAGAGAAAGGAAGAACGCCTTGTAATGGATGAAAAGGAACAGGCAAGGCTCAAGACAATACTCAGACGAGAGCTTGTGTGGCTTATGCGTGGTCCTCAGGCGAGAACAGGCAAGGACAAGAACAGAAAAGATAGAATCTATGAAATGCAAAGCCAGCTCAGACAGGTAAGAGAAGATAAGCAGAAGGAATTCTCTTCTCTTGAAAGAAGACTTGGAAAGAAGATTCTTGAGGTTGAAAACATCTCTAAAGGCTATGATGGAAGAACTCTTTTCTCAGGATTCTCACACTCCTTCGTCAAGGGCGAAAAGATTGGTCTCATCGGTGACAATGGTTGCGGCAAATCAACCCTCTTAGATATTCTTTCTGGCATTCTTCTTCCAGATGAAGGCACTGTCGACAAGGGAGTCAACACACAGTTTGGCTACTATGACCAGCTTGGAAGAAATCTCAAATCAGGAAAGACTGTAATCGAATTTGCTGAAGACATCTCTAAGCGCGTCAGATACACCGATGGCGAAGATGTTACAGCGGCAAGATTCTTGGAAATCTTCGGCTTCCCTCCTTCAAAGCAGAGAACTCCCGTAGAGCTTCTATCTGGAGGAGAAAGAAGAAGGCTTTATCTTATCTCAAGACTTCTATCAAACCCTAATTTCCTCCTATTTGACGAACCAACAAACGATTTGGATTTGGAGACAATGGAGAACCTAGAGGACTACATAACATCCTTCCCTGGATGTGCAATCATCTCAAGCCATGACAGAACCTTCTTGGATATCACGGTAGACATGCTCTTCATCGTTGAAAATGGAATGATTACCCTCTATCCTGGAAACTATTCTGAATGGAAAGAAGAAAAAGAAAAAGAAGCTTCCCAGAGGAAAGAAGTAGTTATCGAAAACCCTCAGGCTAAGGAAGAAAGACCAAGAGCCAAAAAGGGCCTAAGCTTCAAGGAAACTAGAGAGAAGGAAACTCTTGAAAAGGAAATAGAAGAGCTTGAATCCCTGATTGAAGATTTAGAGGCATCTTTCTCTTCTGTTGAAGATGGTCCATTAGGATCCTTAAAGGAGCGCACTATCAAATATGAAGAGTCAAAAATAGCGCTCGATCAGAAAACCGAGCGCTGGCTAGAACTGGAAGAAAAGGCTTAATCCTCTTCAATCAGCTGTGCGTCTGTCTTATTTGGAATGAATTTTCTCAAGAATGGGATTGTTCCAGAGAGAGTCTTTGAAAATTCATCTTCAGATTCCTTCAATGCTGCCTGCCATGCTGGTCCAAAGCCAGGGCTATTAATTGTGAGTCTATCAACAGCTGTCTGATATACCTGAAGTCTTGCAATTTCTCTCTTTCCAGGCTTCTGGCTCATAGTCTGAAGAGAAACTCTAAAATTCTCGTTAGCAGATCTTAGCTCCTCATTTTCCTTCTTGAGCTTAGCCATGCCCTCTGATTCGAGTTCCATTCTCTGTGCAAGCATCTCCTTGTACTTTGCAATTTCGCTATCAGATTTCTTCTGAACAGACATTCTCTTGAATGTCATTACCACCCAAAGCACTGCTGCTACTAATAAACCAATACCAAGACCTAGTAATAAAAACTGCCAATTTGCCATTTTTTAACTCCGTCTATAAATTTAAAACAAAAAAGCATGAATAACAACTAATAGATATTTCGACGTATCCCACTTTATTTTTTCCGATTAATGCATTATCATCTAATCCGTTGCCCAGGTGGTGGAATGGTAGACACTAGGGACTTAAAATCCCTTGCCTTCACAGGCGTACGAGTTCGAGTCTCGTTCTGGGCAGTTTTTTTATCTCAAAACTACCTCAAAAATCATCATTGAACGTATATCCTGATGAGGGTTTACCTATGAAAAGAATCTATCTACTGCTTTTAGCTTCCATGCTCATCTTTGTAAGTTGTAACCCAGAAAGCTTTCCCGACAATCCTTTTCAGCAACACTACATTGACATGTGGGCAAATACTCTTGAACCATATGAAGTAGATATTGCATTCTACGGGGACTCCAGAGTTGCTGGGGCCGACTGGTCCAGCGCATTTCCAAATAAAAGCGTTGTAAACCTTGGAATCGGAGGGGACATCGTAGAAGGCACTATCCAGCGTCTACCCCTATTAGATGCTCTTGATATAAAGCATTGTTTTCTTGCAATTGGCGGCAACAATTGCCTTAGCTCAAAGTTTTCCAGCTCAGATTTCAAGGCAAAGTACGACAAGCTTCTTGGGATGCTAAAGGATAGAGGCATAACTGTCTACGCAAACACAATTGCCGGTATCACATCAGATTGCATGGGCCTTAATCCAAAGGATGTAAGAAAGAATAACAATAACATAATCATTGCAAACTCAATAATTGCAGAGCTATGTCAAAAGCATGGTGTCATTCTCATAGATATGGCAAAACTAATGAACAATAACGATGGCTCATTGAAGCATGAATATAGCTCTGATGGTATTCACTTCAATGATTTAGGCAATGATTTATGGTTCAATGAACTTAGGACATATATTGAATCAATCTAAATCTTTTTCAGTTTTGATACATCAAAATCAACAATTATAGATAAAAAAACAGCCTTGATTTTCAATTCTTCAAGGCTGCTAGTTTTATTTCAATACTTACATTCAAGCTTCATCTGAAAGCCATCTATCCAAGAATACTCCGACAGACCTAGACATCTCTGCCATCCAATCTGATGTATATTTCTTTCTGTAATACCACTCGATATAAGAGCCTGTGTTATCAAAAGGGAGAACACCTCTTTCCCTGAAAGATACTGTATTCTTCTCGTACATCTTCTCACATTCATCAACACTCTGATGCTTATAGCCATCCTTCATAAATACATATTCAGGCTCAGGTCGAGATGTGAGAGGAGAAGTTGGAATTGATTTGGCATATCCAAAGATGAGAAGACATGCAGGAACTGCATACTTCGGAAGATTGAACATCGCCTGAATCTCTTCATAGTTTTCGATGATATCTCCGACAAAGCAGGAGTGCATACCCATAGCCTCTGCCGCAATCACAGCATTCTGCGCTGCAATTATCGCATCTTGCATACCCAAATGGAATGTTCCAATACCCGGCTTATTTAAACTTTCTCCAAAGTTTTCTGCGCATTTCTTTTCTTTCATCCAACTATAGAATCTTTCCATATCAGATAAGAATAGCCATACACCAGGGGCTCTAGAAATCATCACTTGGTTTTCGCATAGAGCGCAAAGCTTGTCTTTCTTGCTTTGATCTACAATTTCTATAACAGAGAATCTACCACCAGTAGGGCATCTAAGAGTTAGCCTTTTAAGTTTATCCAGAACCTCAGGATCCAATGGTCTTTCTTCAAAGGATCTTATTGATCTTCTGTTTTCAATCAGCTTTATTACTTCATCATTCATCATAAAATTGTCCACTTCAATCCAAATGCTAACTGAGGAATTGTCTTTTCAACACCTTCCTCATATCCAAAGTTTTCATAAAAAGAGATTCCCAAGTTCAAATTTACACTGAGATTATCTGTAGCCTGCCATTCGTTGTAGCTTCTCATGGATATTCTAGTCTCAGCAACACCAGTTGGAGTTTTGCCTTCATTTATGAATTCTGTATTCATCACTTTTGTCTGTTCACCCGACTTTTTCCATTCAACGATGTTCTTAGACTTCACATTTATCTCTGTAAAATCAAAGATTGCACCAAATGCAGCCATCATTGTATCTGGTCCATATGGATGTCCAGAATAGTGGTTTTCACTCATGACCCTACCATATCCAACAATCCAGTCTCTATTCCAATCCACCTCAGATCCATTTCTTTTCTTGTTTAGATACAAACTTGGAGTTGAATAGAAGCCTTCAGCAAAGTACTCTGCATCAAAATTCTTATAGCTGTCGACATAGGAAATATTCGCAAGGAAGCCCATGGCATTTGGAACAACTGCCGTTGTTTCTCCAGGCTGCGCAATCTGATCTAGCATGAACTGACCATTTATTCTCAATCCAGGAAGAGGCATTGTCTCAACCTCAACAACCATTCCATTGTTTGCTTCATCGTTTCCGTTGATTTCAATTATTTCATTGAAATTGTACCAATTATGGACAAACATCATTGGTGTGAGAAACCTAATATCAAAACCACTAGTTGATGTCATCACAATAGCTAAATTGACAGTAGCTCTGAAATTCTTAAAAGGCTCGAACTGTAGTCTATGTACTATTCTGTTTGTTTGATCACCGCTAAATATTCCACCAACATGGCTTCCATCTGGGTTTTGAGCATCGAAGTGTGTGATATTAAGTCTATAGTTGAACTTAGAATTATAGAAAGCAAGCTGAAGCATTTCCTGGAATCTAAAGTTGTCAGATATCAATATATTGCCTGTATATCCAGCACCAAAAGATTGTTTTGTTCTGCCTATTATCAATGAAATATAATCGCCAGAGATTGCACCTCTTGCTATTGATGGTGTATGCCCATACTTATCAACAGGCTTATTGCCATTTTTAGATGTCTGCAACTTGCCGTCAGAGAAATGAAGCAAATATTCAAATGATGAATTATAGACAGTTTTGTCGTGTTTCAAGAACTGCCCATTCTCATTATAAAAATTAACCTTTTCATCATTGCAATCCTCAAAATACATCTCAAGATAGCCGTAATCTGAATATGCTGCAGTTAGTCCATAATTAAGAAATGATGGCATATTTCTGTAAGGCATAATGAACTCTTCATTGTCTAGTTCATCCTGCATTCCTGTCTTGTAAATGAAAGGATTTGTGTTTACAACAATATCCAAATCCATTTCGACATCTTCAAAAATCTTGCCTATTTCTATGTATTCATCATAATTTCTATTATTAAGTTTTGATGGCTCAATTGTGAGATATGCGTGATATAATTCGCTTTCTGTCATTGGAGAGGCATTCGTTGGCCCCAAAACACCAGAAAGCAAACATAATCTTCGAACTGTCTGAAACTCATAACTATTCGAATCATATAATCTTGAAGATGCAGCAAAGCAAGCTGAAGCTGCAAGTAATAAAACAATAAGCGCAAATAGTTTCTTCATTACACTTTTCCTTATAATCTACAAGCTAATACATCTAAATTATAACCCAAGATACCCCAAAATGTATTTGTGGAATAAATCTATTGTGGCCTTCCTTGTGTGCATAGTTAATCCAAAGTCCTAGCTCATAGTCTAAGTTCAGCTTTAAGTTATCCATTGGCATGTACTCATTGAAGCTTCTATAAGACAAGCGGGTCTCTGGAATTCCTGTTGGTGTCATAACCTTAAATTCATACTCAGAATCGAATTTGTCCATCTCACCTGTGATTTTGTACTTAAACTCATGTCTTGTTTCAATCCAATTTCAGTAAATGATAGTTCAAGACCAGCTAACAACATCTTGGTATCTGGACCATATCTGTGTCCTGAGTAATCAATATCTCCGTAGTAGTCATCTCTTCTATAGCCAACAATCCAATCGTAGTTCCAGTTTTTTGTTCCATCGGGATTTAGCTTCTTGTTCAAATATAGGCTTGGATATGAATAATATCCCTCAACATAGAATTCGGCATCAAAAGGAGCAAAGCTCTTTAAATAAGAAACATTAGCCAAGAATCCATAAGCATTAGGCACAACAGGGTTATCACCTTCAGCTTTAGTTGCAATCTGATCAACAAGCACTTGTGCATTGATTGCTAATCCTGGAAGAACCACTGTTTCCAGTTCAACTCCAAATGCATTATTAGCCTCATCATATACATCGTCTTTCAACTTAATCGACTCTTCCATGTTGTACCAAGAATGTA
>JAGBWX010000047.1 GCA_017629575.1 Spirochaetales bacterium
CACCCGTCCGCCACTTCCGGCACCGAAGTGCCATTCGTTCGACTTGCATGCTTAAGACGCGCCGCCAGCGTTCGTTCTGAGCCAGGATCGAACTCTCCGTCATTTAAGCCCCGTGCAAGCACGGGATGATTTCAAATCCAACTTCCTGCTAATTCTCATTACCGAACTGGCTTTCCTTTTCGTTATAACCTGTCCGTGTTCTTGAATTGACAGAAGCTCTCGTTTTCAAGCTTCTATATCTTCTCTTCCCTTCTCTAATATATCTGTAAAAAACCTGCGTGCTTGGAAGTTTGTTCTTCCTTGCGTGCTCCACTAAAGTAACAGAAAACCTAATTAATTGTCAACAATAAATTTTAAATTTTTTTAAAAACTTTTCAACTTTTTTATATTTCATTATATTACAATTAATTAGTTCTTAGTAATTCTCTTGTGAACTCAGCAAAGCCCACTCCACCTTCACCTTTTGTTATATACATTGGCAAATGCTGGAACTCATTTCTGTGGTCTTCTATGAAGTGCATGCCCACAGAAAGAGGGATATATTCGAACATTGGCTGGTCATTATATGAGTCGCCAAGATATACGCTTTCCTCTCTGAGTCTCTTGCCATCTATATTATATAGCGCTTGCATGAAGTGTTCGAGAGCACTTCTCTTATCGTAAGGAGCAAACCAAACATTCACATGGATAGAGCTCTCAGCATAATAGGCACCACTGAGCTTGATTGTATTTTTAAGAATTCTAATCTCATCAGATGTTAGCTTCGCCTTGTCATAGGCAATATCGAAAAGTCTTGCATATTGATCTGAAGAGAGAGCAAGCCCCGCTGTCGCTTTCAAGAGTTTCTGTCTTCTCTCATTTGTCTCAGGCTGTTTAATAAGAGGATTTACTGTATAGATGATCGATCCATCTGGAGCATGCCCCATCATGACTGCACCCGATTCAGCAATTACGATATCGACAGGCCACTGTCTTATGTAGCAATCAGCCCAGCCAGCAGATCCTCCGGTCAGAAGAACAATTGTCTTTCCTGCAAACTTGAGGTCCCAAAGCGCCTTAAGAGCTTCTGGGGTCAATTTGCCTCTTCTTGTGATTGTGTCATCTACATCTGTGATGATGTATTTGACTTTGCTCTTCTCTTCCTCGCTAAGTGTAGAAAAAGGGAGACCGAGGCCTCCCTTGTATGAAGAAACTTCACTCATCTTGTCATTCCTGATAATGCTTTTGACTTAAAAATATCCTTGAGATAAGTAACAAAGCTCAAAAGTGATGCAACTGCAGCCAAAGAGAAGAATACATAGAGTACTGTTCTGAATGTGCCAATCCACTGGCCAGGAGCTGCAAAGGCCTCGAGTGTTACAAAGAGGATTGCAAGGAATGTTGTAATTGCATAGAAGACAGTCTTGCTCTTGCCGAAGATATTTGCAGGCATTGCCTTTCCTGTCTTCATCATGAGCATTCTCAAGAAGAGGATGCCGAACTCTCTCCACATGATGATGATGAATGTCCATGCTGGCATGATGCCATATCCAAAGAAACATACGAAGAATGTGAGATGGGAAAGTGTATCTGCAAATGGATCTAGAACCTTTCCAAGATCTGTTACAAGGTTGTACTTTCTTGCAATCTTGCCATCAAGAAGGTCTGAAAGCTCCGCAATGGCATAGCAGACAACCATTATGATTGTGCTGATTACGCTTGCTGAAGCAAATCCCAGAGATCTAATCTGATATCCAATGAAGAATACCGGAACAAGAATCAATCTGAGAACTGTTAATTTATTTGGGACGTTCATTATTTCCTCCGATTAAGCCAAATAAAGTTCTGTGAACTTCTTAGAAAGGTACTCCTTAAATGGCTTTGCGTCAATTTTTGAGCCTGTGATGGAGAATACCAGGTCTGAAGGTTTATACAAACAGCCTTTTTTCCAAATATTTTCATCCTGCCATGCTGTGATAAGTGAGAGATTTCCGCTTCTAAGAGCTTCATCAACCTTATCCTTGCCGCCAAGATCAAGATACATCTTCTCTAAGAACTGTGCTGAATAGATATTTCCAAGTGCATATGTTGGGAAGTAGCCAAAGCTGCCCATTGACCAATGGACATCCTGAAGAACTCCTTCTCTATTATTCTTTACCTCATATCTTACTACTGAACGGGAGAGGTCGTTCCATCTCTCTGGAAGATCCTTTACAGAAATCTTTCCTGAGAAGAGTTCCTTCTCGATTCTATAGCGAAGAATGATATGGAGGTTATATGTAAGCTCATCAGCGTTAACTCTGATTGCAGAGCTGGATGGCTTGTTGATTGCCTTCATGAAAGCATCGAGAGATACTCCATCAAGACATGCAATGTTCTTCTTTAGCTCTGGATAGAAGTGCTCCCAGAATGGGTAGCTTCTGCCCATGAGATTCTCCCAGAATCTGGACTGTGACTCATGGAGGCCCATAGAACAGCCAGAAGCGAGGGATGTTCCTCTTGTTTCAGGGTTGAGCGCTGCATGCATATCATAGAGCGCATGACCTGTTTCATGAGTAATTGATCCGATTGGATCGAAAAGGCCATCATCCTCATAGCGTGTTGAGATTCTGATATCATCAACGCCAAGAGATGTTGTGTATGGATGAGGTGTGATTCCAACGATGCCACGGTTCTTGTCAAAGCCCATCTTATCGATTACGCCAAGACAGAAGGAATGGAGCTTATCCTGCTCGTAACCAGCATAGAGGAAGCTATCATCTACATCGACTTTGCCGAGCTTATCCATAAGAGAATGGATTGACTCTTCTAAGTCATCGAAGAGAGGATCGATGATTTCCTGGCTCATGCCCTCTTCATACATGTCGAGAAGTGTATCGTAGTAGTTGTCATTGCCGCCAATGAGAGCAGCCTTTTCCTTCTCGAGGCTAACCATATTTGCAAGACTCTCCTCATAAATTGAGAAGTCGTCCTTCTCCCTCGCCTCAATCCACTTATAGTGTGCATCGTTTGAAGCAAGAGACATCTTCATAACTAAATCTGCTGGAAGCTTGAGAGCGTTTGTAACTTCCTTCTTCCAGACTCTATAAAGAGCTGCATCAGCACCCTCCAATGCCTCGCCATCAAGAGATGCGATAGCTTCCTGAAGGGATGCTGAGATGCTCTTTTCATGGATCAAAGAAGACAGGAGAGCAATCTGCTCCCCTCTCTCTTCAGCACCTGATGGAGGCATTGCTGTATCTTGGTCCCAGCCAAGGGCTGCAATGATATGACCAATCTTGTTGATTGTTGAGTCTTCTCTTCTTAATACTTTCAATGCCTCTTCTCTATTCATCAGATCTGCTCCTTATTCTCTACTTTTTCCTTAACTTCTGCGATAAATGCATCAACATCAACACCATTTACCTGCTTGCCAGTTCTGTATCTTACAGATACCTGACCATTTGCCATTTCCTTTTCGCCGATGATGAGCATATATGGGATCTTCATCTTCTGAGCCTTTCTGATCTTAGCGTTCATTCTGTCATCTGAAAGGTCATTAACAACTCTGAAGCCCTCTGCTCTGAACTTCTTCTCAAGGTCCTTAGCATAGTCGTAAGCAACAGCTGCAACTGGAATGATTGCAATCTGGTCTGGTGAAAGCCATGGTGGGAAGGCGCCTGCATAGTGCTCGACGAGAACACCGAAGAATCTTTCGATTGATCCAAGAAGTGCTCTGTGGATCATGTAAGGTCTCTTTTCTACGCCGTCCTTATCAACGAATGTGAGATCGAATCTCTCTGGGAGGTTGAAGTCGAACTGAACTGTAGAAAGCTGCCATTCTCTTCCGATTGCATCCTTGATCTTGAGGTCAATCTTTGGACCATAGAAAGCACCACCGCCTTCATCGATGTCGTATTCAAGACCTTCCTTCTCAACAGCTCTCTTGAGGGCCTCTGTTGCTGCGTCCCACTTCTCCTTCTCGCCAACTGACTTCTCTGGCTGAGTTGAGATATATGCGTGGATATCCTTGAAGCCGAATGAGTGGAGCATATAGAGTGAGAAGCGGAGAACTTCCATAATCTCCTCGTCCATCTGGTCTGGAGTTACAAAGAGATGAGCATCATCCTGAGTGAATCCTCTTACTCTCAAAAGACCATGGAGAGCACCTGCCTTCTCGTATCTGTATACAGTTCCAAGCTCTGCCCATCTGAATGGGAGATCTCTATAGCTTCTCTTGCCGTTCTGATAAATCATGATGTGGAATGGGCAGTTCATTGGCTTTGCATAGTAGTCAACATTGTCCATTTCCATTGGAGGATACATGCCTTCCTTGTAGAAGCCAAGGTGACCTGATGTTTCCCAGAGCCAAGACTTACCAACATGAGGTGTATAAACCATCTCATAGCCGTTCTTATAGTGTTCGTTTCTCCAGAAATCTTCGATAGCAAGTCTGATTCTTGCACCCCTTGGATGCCAATAAACAAGTCCTGGGCCTGCTTCTTCATGGAGAGAGAAGAGATCAAGCTCCTTGCCGAGCTTTCTGTGGTCTCTCTTTTCGATATCTGCAAGATGATCGAGGTATGCTCTGAGGTCCTTGCCGCTTGTCCAAGCTGTGCCATAGATTCTTGTGAGCATCTGGTTCTTCTCGCTGCCTCTCCAATATGCGCCTGCGATATTGAGGAGCTTGAAGCCCTCTGGTACGAGGTCCTTAGTAGACTCAACGTGTGGTCCTCTACAAAGGTCTGTGAACTTACCCTGGTTGTACATTGTGACAACCTCACCCTCTGGGATTGCATCAAGAAGTTCAAGCTTATATTTCTGATCTGCGAAGAATTCTCTAGCTTCGTCTCTGGAAACTTCCTTTCTGATGAAAGGCTTGCCTTCCTTCATGATTGCCTTCATGTTCTCGGTAATCACATCAAGGTCTTCCTGTGTAAGTGCTCTTGGAAGCTCGAAGTCATAGTAGAAGCCATTCTCAATTGATGGTCCGATTGCAATCTGAGCATCAGGGAAGAGCTCAAGCACAGCCTCTGCCATAACGTGGGCAGTGGAGTGTCTTAGCTTATCCAGATCTGTTTCTCTAGCCATATTTTTACTCCTTTTTTATTAAAAAAAGCCTTTGCAGCTCAATCCTTGACATATGCAAGGACGAAGCTGTAAAGGCTCCGCGGTTCCACCTTGCTTCCCCCTATAAAGGAGACGCTCTTATCCATTAACGCAGGGAACAGCATTCTATACTTGTTTCCTTTCCAGAATGCAGCTCGGAAGTGGTTTTCATGACCTAGCTCCAGATGTCTCTCACCCACATTACGCGGACATCCTCTCAGAGGCAGCATCAGACATTACTCGTCTTCGTCATAGCTATTAGTTAAGATGATAATTCAATACCCAATCATTGGCAAGAGAGTGTGAAACAAAAGAAGAAAGCTCTTCGATCAGTCTTGCCTCTCTATCTGAGAACCGACCCACACTTGGGCTGTCGATATCAATGACACCCAATAGATTTCCATCTAGAAGAAGTGGTACAACCAGCTCGCTTTTAGATGCTGATGAACATGCAATGTGTCCAGGGAACTTCTCTACGTCCTCAACTACAAGAGTTTTTTTCTCTCTAGCAGCTGCACCGCAAACGCCTCTTGTCAAAAGAATGCGGGTACAGGCAGGCTCGCCCTGGAATGGACCAAGAACCAGCTTTTCACCATCGAAAAGATAGAAGCCAGCCCAATTGATATCATCTAGATAGTCATAGATGAGGGCTGCAATATTGGACAGATTAGAGATGTGGCCGAAAACAGAATGGGCATCTTCAATATAAAGACGACAGGCCTCGATAAAGGCTCTGTCGTCTTCTTTTATATTGCCTGTCTTTGAAAAGGCAGTGTACATTACTTTGCAGCCTTTGCCTTTCTTGCAGCTTCTCTGAGCTTGATAGCGAGCTGTGGCTTTACGATTGTGCCAGGACCTGCGATACATCCGCCTTCACAGCACATTACCTCTACAAGATCAGCCTCAGGAGCTCTCTTCTCCCAAGTCTTCATGAGTCTAACTGTCTTCTTATCAAGGCCATTGATTGGAAGGACTCTTACGTTTTCACCCTTCTTCTCGAAGCGGCTCATTACACAACCAGCTGTTCCCTGAGTGAGAGCGAACTCTCTGCAATCCTGGAATGAATCTGTTGCGCCAAGATCTTCGTCTTCCATCTCTCTAACATCGATGTCCTTGCCAACGAAGATAGCAGCAAGCTCTGAATATGTGATTACGCCATCAATTGTTGATCGGAACTTCTTTGCAGCCTCGATTCTCTTTGCAAGACATGGACCAATGAATACTGTCTTGTACTCTGGCCATCTCTCCTTGCAGATCTGAGCTGTGTAGCCCATTGGTGAGAGTGTGTCAGATGACTTTGTCTTGAGGTATGGGATATGGTTCTCAATCAGCTGCATCCATGCTGGACAGCATGATGTAGTCATGAATCCTGCGCCTTCCTCAAGCTTTTCAGCGAGTTCTTCTGCTTCCTTCTTAGCAGTAACTTCAGCGCCTTCAGCAACTTCGACAACCTCAGCAAAGCCTGCCTTCTTCAATGCAGCCTTAATCTGTCCAAGAGATCCTGGGAACTGGCCTTCGATAGCAGGAGCAATCATTGCTACAACCTTC
>JAGBWX010000048.1 GCA_017629575.1 Spirochaetales bacterium
GCATGTATCTTCCAGCAATCCTTTCCCTCGTCAGAAAGCCTAAGCAAAGACAGATAAAGAGCTATGAGAATGGTTTGATGGCAAAGCTCGTAAAGAAGCTCAGTGTCTTTATCCCATCCAATTGGAAGCGCCTTATAGTCGTATTCTTGATTCTTGTGCTTGCATTCTTCCTAGTAAAGGACAGAATCTCTGTTGATGCAAACTACATGTCATACTTCCCTAAATCCGATCCATTTGGAGCAGAATCAAGAAGACTTGCAGAGGAGATGGGTGGTACAACACCATTTGAGATTAAGATTAAATCTGATGAAAAGATTCAGGATTTCTTCCTTGAATCTGAAAATCTGCAGAAGGTTTATGACTTTGAGATGGCTCTTCTCGATAGTCCAGATACCCTCCAAATAATCTCATTCCCACAATATATAAGCTTTGCAAATCAGACAGTTTCAGGAGAGGCCGGAATTCCAACAAATAAGGGCCTGATGAACATGCATTCACGCTTGGTAATAGCAATGCAGAAGCAGACAGGTATTTCTCTTTCTACAATCATCAATGAAGATGCAACTGAGATTTCCCTCATTGTTCAGAATTGGGATTCTCTTGAAAGAGACCTTCAGACAGTATCTAGCTCCAAGAGAATGTATGCTTTGATCATGGACAGCATCGAATTGCTTCCAGAGGGTACCTCAATCTCAATTGGAGGATACCCCGTTGTTGCAATGAAGTTCTCAAATGCGCTTTTAGCAGACCAAAACAAGAGCACTATCCTCTCAATCCTTGCAGTATTCGTGCTCTGCATGATTTCATTTAGGTCTGTAACAAAGGGCTTGTTGGTATTGGTTCCTGTACTTTCTGGCATCATGATCAACTATGTATTCATGTTCATCGCAGGAATCCCATTTGACATGATTACTGTCTCCTTCACATCTATTGCGATAGGGTGTGGTGTAGATGATGCAATTCACTTCAATCTCAGGCTTAAGAGCAACATCAAGACTCTCATGGGATGTAAATATAAGGATATCATCAGCCGTACGATTATTGAGACAGGAAGACCAATTATCTTAACCACAGTATCTATTGTTGCAGGAATGATGATGCTTGGCTTTGCTTCCTACACACCAATTAGATACTTTGGGCTGTTGATGAGCATCTCTCTGATGGGCTGCATGATTTCAACATTAATCTTCCTTCCTCCATTCATTATCCTTTTTGATGAGCTTGGAAAGAAGATTGGACTAAAGAAAGGAGATGTATGATGAGAAAGTTTTATGATGAATTCTTCAAAGATCTTTCGACTCTTATTTTCTTCCTTTATCTTGGACTTGCCTATTTCGATCTCGTAGATAAATGGGTGCCAACGATTCTCCTGCTCGATGGAGTCCTTGCTGCAATCAGTGCAGTCTATCTTTTCATTTGGTTCTACATGAATAGAAAGCTTAAGTGGGACTTTGCATCAATCTGCTTTGCGGTCTTTGCTCTGTCGATGATTATCTCTTCGATAGTTGGAAAGACAAACATGACAAGACTTGCTGTTATGGCATTCCAGATTGTCCAGATTCTCACAGTTTCTGTTGCCCTATATTCCATTTCAGATAGACTTGGACCTGTTATGTGGTGGGCAGGGCTCTTTGCTGTTGTATTCATTTCATTTGGAGCTGGCCTTTCTCTATTGGAATTCGATAAGACAAAATATTGGCTTAGATTGGAATTCCTTGGAACAGGAACAAACTCTGCTGGAGCAAACTTCGGCATTGCTCTTTTGCTATGCCTTATGCTTCTTAGAAGAAAGAATGGCATCTGGGTGAATCTCTGCCTCATTGCTTTGGCAATCTTTCTCTTATACGCACAAACTCTCACAAAGAGCAGAACTGCACAACTTTCAACAGTTTTAGGCTTTGTGGTTTGGGGCCTTTCAGTGCTAGTCAGAGGAAAGAAGATAAGCTTTAAGTCCATTGCTCTTTGTTTCGTAATTCTCGCTATAGGCTTTGTTGTTCTATATGCATTCATGACTAGCGACAGAGTTCAGGGCAAGACTTATGCAAATCTTGATGAGTTGACAGGAAGGAGGATTACCATTTGGAAGGAATCGATGGCAGCCATGGGCAATAAGGAGTTCTTCTTTGGCTTTGGTGGCAACACAGAGAGAATGATGGAAGTCTGTGAGGAGGCTGGAGCATCTAAACACACTTTAAGCTTTGTATCATGGCATTTCCTTCATAATATCTATGTCCAGATCTATGTTGATTACGGCATATTTGCACTTGTTTCCTTTGTTTTGGGTTCCATTTACCTGTTCTTGAAGGGCTTTGTTGGAGTATTGAGTTCTGAGAAAAACACAATAGAGCGTCGCCTTTTGCCAGTAGCTCTTTCTCTTGCATCATTCTTGACTGCGCAGAATATGATGGAATCTCTATCTCTCTACATCGGAGGAGCAGAGCAGATGGTATTTGTCACATCTTTAGCTCTTCTTTATGTGCTGACAAATAAGAAAGATAAAGATGTTTGTCCTTTGGCTGATTCGTAGTTAAGATAAGAAGAGTGGAGGATACTATGGGCGATTTTGCAAAAGTTCTATCAGAGAGTTTTAGAAAGACGCTGTACAATCCTGAGATTCAGCTTCTTACATCAGAGATGGCAGAGGATCTGCTATTTCCAGTTTCAGAAGAGGTTTTTGATAGCGAGGAAAACTATCTTTATCTAGTTGAGTCGCTCACTCAGCATGGACCTGAATATTCCGTAATCTGCGACGGCGAATTGAATATAAAGGCCTGCTTTGATGCATGGGGAAAGAAGATGAGCTTTAAGGGCGAGAACTTGAAGCCAATTTTGGAAAGCGCTGGATATGACTTGAGCTTTTTGGACCTGGAAGGCCTTGTCTATGATGAGTGGTATGATGATTCTTCTGATGAATTTGTCTATCTTTCAGATTCATCCTGCACTTTCGATAGAGTAGACCTCACTGGGGTATATGAAGCTCTTGCTGAGAATTCAGATAGAATCTCACTTTCCATCAGACGCTATGAAGAGGTAGAGGAAGACCTCTTGGACTACGACTCTGACGATGATGAAGAGTGGTACGAAGATGGCGAGCTCTTTATGGAGGATGACGACGAGTACTACTTCGAATATGATGGCAAGGCTAAGATTCGTGATATGAAGTACTACATCGAGGTCAACTCAGAAAATGGCAAGGAGTATTTCTCAGAGGAACTTCCAGCGTTCTTCTATGAGGATGAAGAGGATGAGGAAGCTGAGCTTGACAACGTTCTAGACTTGCAGACTCTTCTCTTTAGACAGCTTAGGGCAATGAAGAAGTTCGGCTTTGTTCCTACAGACCAGCAGCTTGAGAAGCTCGTGGAGAATGCTGCTACAGGATATCCTGCAATTATATTTATCACAAAGAAATAATAGAAAAGGCGGATCCCTCCGCCTTTCTTTATTGCCATATCTTATACGATTTTCTTGGTTTTCCATCTTCCACTTGCAAATCTTATTATAAATAGGGTGATTCTGCAGTACCAGTCTGCGTACATGCCCCAGTATACGCCAGAGAGTCCCATCCCAAGCTTGATTGCAAAGAAGTTTGAAAGCACGACTCTGAAGATCCACATTGATGCGATAGATACATACATTGTGTATTTAACATCTCCAGTTGCCCTCAAGAAGTTTGGAAGAACAAAAGAGAGAGGCCAGAAGAGTGCACCCTGTATGAGAACC
>JAGBWX010000049.1 GCA_017629575.1 Spirochaetales bacterium
ATGACACTTACTAATGGCTTCAAGCTTTACGACCAGAACCTTGCACTCACTGCTGGTGGTCCTAACCACAAGACAGAAATGATGGCAATGAACATCTTCAACACATTCTATTCAAGAGTTGGATTTGAGGGTGTTGGTCAGGCTAAGGCTGTTATCTTCACAATCATCGTTGCAGCAATTGCACTTGCTCAGCTTTACATAACAAGAAGCAAGGAGGTAGAGAACTAATATGGCTAAAGTTGAAAAGAAAACATATAAGTACGTGCTTTTTGTAATTCTCCTACTTGTAGCAGCATTCGTTATCTTCCCAATCATTGTTGTTGCAATGAACTCATTCAAGAGTAAGCTCTTCATCTCAACAGAGCCTTTCAAGCTTCCTTCTAAGACAACTTTCATTGGTTTTACAAACTATACAAGAGGTCTTATCTCAATTGGCTTCTTCAAGGCTTTTGGAATCTCTCTCTGGATCACAGTAGCATCCGTTGTTGCAATTCTTCTTTGCACAAGCATGCTTGCTTGGTACATCACAAGAGTTAAGGATAAGATGACAAGCTTCATCTACTACGGTCTTACATTCTCAATGATTGTACCATTCCAGATGGTTATGTTCACAATGAGTAAGATTGCAAACATGATCAACCTTGACAACCCAATCGGCATCATCGTTCTTTACGTAGGCTTTGGCTGTGGTATGTCAACATTCATGTTCTCAGGCTTTATCAAGTCAATTCCACTTGCACTTGAGGAAGCTGCAATGATTGACGGAGCTGGTCCTGTTAGAACCTTCTTCCAGGTTGTAATGCCAATGCTCAAGTCAACTGCAATCACAATCGCTATTCTTCAGACAATGTGGGTATGGAACGACTACCTTCTTCCTTATCTCACACTCGATTCAGAAAACAGAACCATCCCAGTAGCTATCCAGTATCTCAGAGGCGGTTACGGCTCAGTAGATATGGGTGCAATGATGGCAATGCTCGTACTCGCAATGCTCCCTGTAATCATCTTCTATCTCTCATGTCAGAAGTATATTATCAAGGGTGTACTTGCAGGCGCAGTTAAGGGTTAAGAGGTTTATTTATGGCAAAGGCAAAGAGAGCTACTATTTCAGATATCGCAGAAAAGTCAGGATATTCAAAGACAGCAGTATCCTTTGCCTTTAACTGTCCTCATAGGATATCTGCTAGTGCCAGAGATAGAATTCTGGAGATTGCAAAGGAACTGGACTACATCCCAGACCCAATGGCCAGAAACTTCTCTCTTGGAAGACACATGTCAATAGGATTTTTGCTGCCACAGGCTTTGGAGTCCTCACTTGACAACCCATTTACACAGCAAATCATCATGGGCATGGGCGAAATTTGCAATGAACATGGATATGTAATTACGCTCATCCCTCCATATAAGTCATCGATTCCAGACGCCATCAAGAATGCGACTGTAGATGGAATCATAGCAATGGGTATCTTCTTCGATCCAGTCATCACAGAAGTGATGAGAAGAAGAAGCCTGCCTGCAGTTGCAATCGATGGCACCGGCCAAGATAGCGCTGTGAATGTGACAATCGACGATGAACAGGCTGCATTTGACCAGATGAAGGCTGTTCTCGAGTGCGGACACAGAAATATCTCTATCGTGTCACTCCCAGATGACGCATATGCAGCTGTCACACCAGAAAAGGTAAGCACAACTGCAGAAAGAAGAATGAACGGCTATATACGCGCGCTTTCAGAGTATTCAATTGATATCGATAGCGTTGCGATAGCTAAGTGCGACACAACTTTAAAGGCTGGTAAAGAAACAGCCTTGGACCTTATGGCATCTTCCTCCCCTACCTGTTTTGTCTGCATGTCAGATATCGTAGCTATGGGCGTAAGATCAGCAATCATTGAAAAGGGTTTTAATTGCCCTGATGATATTTCCGTTATTGGTTTTGACGGAATTATCAATCCTGAACTCACCGGAGTAGATTTGACTACAATAATCCAGGATCCAAGAGAAAAGGGAAGAAAGGCTGCAGAGCTTGCATTTGCTCTGATCAGAGGCGAAGAGCCTGAGCAGAAACACCTTGTAAGCTATTCTTTCCATAGCGGTGAGACTTTGAAAAACCTTTAAGGAATAAAGAATGAACATAAGCGGAAAGCGCTCAAATGGCATATTAATGCATATTACATCACTGCCTTCTGAATACGGAATCGGAGATTTCGGACCAGAGGCATACCGCTTTGCAGATAAGCTCCAGGAAGCTGGCTGCAACTACTGGCAGCTTCTTCCACTCGGCCCTACAGGCTATGGAAATAGCCCATATGCAGCTAGATCTACATTTGCAGGAAATGAGATGCTCATCTCTCCAGAGTTCCTCTATAGAGATGGCTACATTGAAAAGAGCGATTTGGAGCATCCAGAATTTACAGAAGATAAGGTGGATTTCCAGCTTGTTGAAGCTTGGAAGCTTCCACTTCTGAAGAAAGCTGCAGAGAACTTCCTTTCAAAGAACAGCAAGAAGAAAGCTTATAGAGAGTTCCTCGAAAGAGAGAGCTATTGGCTTGAAGACTATGCCCTCTTCATGATTCTCTATGAAAAGTACTACGATGCTAGATGGCACTCTGTTTGGGATAAGAAGGAAGGCTTCAGAGACGAAAAGACTATGAAGGCACTCAAAAAGGAGAAGAAGCATGAGATTGAAATCTGGTATGCTCTTCAGTATCTTTTTGACCTCCAGCTCTCTGAGTTGAGAGCTTATGTAAACAGCCTCGGAATAAAGACAATCGGCGATATCCCTATCTTCGTCGGAGCAGACAGTGCAGATGCATGGTCACATCTTGAGCTTCTCAAGACAGATGAGGAAGGACACTATACAGCAGTTTCAGGTGTACCACCAGATGGCTTCTCAGCAACAGGCCAGCTTTGGGGCAACCCAGTATATGACTGGAAGAGACATGTTGAAACAGACTTTGAATGGTGGAAGAAGAGAATCCAGAGACTTTTGAAGATGACAGATGTTCTGAGAATCGACCACTTCAGAGGCCTTGACGCATATTGGGAAATCCCAGCTCACCACAAGACAGCTGAGCATGGCAAGTGGAAAAAGTCCCCAGGAAAGAAGTTCTTCGAGTCAATCAAGAAAGAAATGGGCGAACTTCCAATCATCGCAGAAGACCTTGGCTTCATGACAGATGGCGTAATCAAGCTAAGAGATGGAAACCATTTCCCTGGAATGAAGATTGCATCAATGGGCTTCTCCTTGAACGACAAGGGTGAACTCAATACATTTGACGACTTCTTGCCAATGAACTATACAAGAGCCTTCGTTGCATATACAGGAACACATGACAACGAAACTGCCAGAGCTTGGTTCGATGAGCTTTCAGAGCAGGAAAAGCACGTTGTTAGAGAGTATCTCGGATGCAACAATGAAGAAGCCGTATGGGCGCTGATCAGGTCTGTAATGATGAGCAACGCAGATTATGCGATAATCCCAATGCAAGACATCCTCGAACTCGGAACAGAGGCAAGAATGAACTTCCCTTCAACATGCAACGACAAAAACTGGGCATGGAGAATGAAGAAGGATGCATTCGATTCCTATAGAATCAATAGATACAGCTACTTAGTTAAGATTTCCGGAAGATGCGGAAAAACAGCAGAAGAATACTATTCATAACAGTAAGGTGTTTGCCATAAAAGCCCCCTTTCGTTGGAGCAAATCCAATAAGGGGGTTATATTTTTGCCTTGATTCGCTACGTGTCTATCTCTCTGTCAGAAGACATTCCACAATAATCCGCAAAGAGCCAATTTTCGATATTAGTTTTCAAAGAGATTGTTCTTGATCTGGTATTTTGTATAGAAGACTTTGACAATCATCAATGCAATCATAAGCACAAGTGCAATGAGGATTGTAGCCATGCCAGCTTCAATTCCATGGCCTTCTGCAACAGTTCCAATTACACCAGGCATGATGATTGATCCAAGAGTTGCTGATGCAATGCATGTACCTGTTGCAATTGTGCTCTTGTTATACTTCTTTGCCTGTGTTGAAAGAGTTGTTGGGTAGATGCCACTCATTGAGAAGCCTGTTCCAAGTACGCCAACCATTATGAGTGCTGGCTTTGTTGCTGTAAGCATGAGGATAAAGAATCCTGTTACCATCAAACCCATAAGAAGGATGAGATAGCTCTTGTTTCTGATTCTGCTTGAAAGATATGCGCAAATAAGTCTTCCAAGGAGAATCATGAGCCAAAGAAGAGATGACATGATTGTAGATATAGCAACATTGAAGATTCCTGAATCTCTGAAGTATGTAACAAGCCAATTCATCAATGATGCCTCGCAGCAAAGATAGAAGAAAAGGATTGCTGTGTTGAGCCAGAAATCAAAGGATGTTGGGATAGCTGACTCATCCTTAGCCTTCACAGACTTCTTGTTCTCTAGCTTTGATGTAGCAAGAAGAACAAGAGATACAATCATCATAAGGGCGATTGCCAACACTGGCCATCTCCACTTGTCAGATCCAAGGAAGGCTACGATGAATGGGGATGCAACAGCGCCAACAGCAAATGTAGCGTGCAAGAGATTAAGACCTGCTGACTTATTTGCTGTGTACTGCCCTACAATGACATTTGTGATGTTGCTCATTGTACCTCTTCCAAGTCCTACAAGAATGAATGCAAGTGCTACAAAGAGAGGATTGCCAGTAAGAGCCATAATAACAAGGCCAATGACGATTCCGGAGCCTAAAAGCAAGGTTGAGTTCTTTCTTCCAATCATGAAAGGCAAGAAGCCTGAAAGCCAAACAGCAAGAAGGTTTCCCATCTGGTTGATTGATGAAAGTGTTCCTCTGAATGCGTATGAAAAGCCATAGTTCTCGCCCATGTATGGCAAGATGGCTCCAAGCA
>JAGBWX010000050.1 GCA_017629575.1 Spirochaetales bacterium
ATCAAATCCTCTCTCAAATCGCAAAGTTCAACATGCTTATATATCTTTCGCTCTGTATAGATATTCTGTTTTCTAATATATAGGGATGCAATCACACCTGTAGATGTAAGCTTTACATCTGAATCATTGATTCTGTCATATATTACTTTCTTATATGTATGAACTTCAGAAGAGTTTGGAACATGAATATGAACAATCTTCTTTCCTTCGTAGTCAATCACATCTGGAACAATGAACAATGTTGGGCTAAACATCGCAGGATTTGATATTATAGATATAAAGTTATTAATCAACGAGGGTATTGCACTTTCATTAACACCCACAATACTTCCATCATCAAGAACCCCGCATAAGATATCACCGCCAAGACGATTGGCAAAAGAGCAAACAGTCTCATATGCGTCATTCTCAAGACCATTTCCGGCTCTTTTAAATTCAACGCAGATATTCTCTCCACAGGAAATTAGTGCTTTTACATCTTCATATTTCATATAAACATTATCATTTGATACGACCCTTTTGTCAATTTATTACGACCATATTACGCCCATATATATTCGCAATAAAACAGCTTCTTTATTATCTACCCATCAAGAAATTTTATCTACTATTAATAAAAGTCCACTATCTTAATTGTTATCGAGAAAGAATTTAAAGTTAGACTTTTCAGCACCTTTACTTTTTTATCCTCTTTCTGATATTCTTACAGAGGCTTTTGCCTTAAAAGAGACACAAATTAATTTGGAGTATACATTATGATTAAAGCAGGACAGATTGAGAAAGGCTCAGCACTTCTGATCAAAGGACAGCCATATCTCGTCATTGAGCGCGAATTCGTTAACCCAGGAAAGGGTTCAGCTTTCGTTCGCCTTAAGCTCAAGAGCCCAGCAACAGGACAGACACTTCAGGAAACAATGAAGAGCCAGGACAACGCTGAGGACATCACAATTGAAGACCGCGACTTCCAGTACCTCTACAACGATGGTGAGAACTTCGCATTCATGAACACAGAGAGCTACGACCAGATCGAAGTTCCTATGAAGAACTTCCCTGACTACGAGTTCCTCATGAAGGACGGCGAAACTTACAGAATCACAATGTGGGAAGATCAGGTTCTCGAAATCCAGATTCCTTCAAAGGTTGTTTATGTTGTTGCTGAAACTGAAGACGCTGCAAGAGGCGATACAGTTCAGGGCGTAACAAAGGATGCTGTTCTCGAAACTGGTCTTAGAATCAGAGTACCAGGCTTCATCAAGCAGGGCGAGAAGGTAAGAATCAATACAGAAACAAAGGAATATCTCGAAAGAGTTAACAGCTAATGTTGTTTCTGCATTAATGGGCACCCAACTGGGTGCCTTTATTTTTAAAGTCTTAAAATGGTACAGCTTCTTAAGTACGGAAATACAAACACATATCTTATCAAAGGCGAAAGCGCAAATCTCTTAGTAGATACAGACTGGGCAGGAACACTCCAATCCTTCTATCTAGAGATAAAAAAACATAATATAAAGCTTTCAGATATCACACACATTATTGCAACACACTACCATCCAGACCACATTGGACTTGTGGGAGAACTTATAAAAATGGGCATAAAGCTCATCATAGTTGACTCTCAAGTGTCCTATATCCACTTTGCAGACAAAATCTTTGCAAAGGACAAAAGTCTGAAATATCAACCAATTGACGAAAAAGATGCAATTATCATCAAAGCAGCAGAAAGCAGGAACTTCTTGAAAGGCTTGGGAATCGATGGGGAGATCATCAAGACTCCTAGCCATAGCGAAGATAGCATCTCTTTGATTCTAGGATGCGGAGACTGTATTGTTGGCGACCTTGAGCCATTTGATTATATTTCCGGATATGGATGCAATGTCAAACTGCTAGAAGATTGGAATGCTATAATGCGCTTCAATCCAAAAACAATCCACTTTGGACATTTTCCACACAAAACCATAAAACACTAAAGAAATTCTTCTTTTCATAGGAGGCAAGCATGGTCAATATCTTCGTTGCAAAGACAACTCAAGAGGCAGACTTGATCATCGGAATGCTGAAAAACAATGGTATTTACGCAGAAAAAGAGGGCATTGCAGGCTCCCCATCTATGGATTGGTACATGGGTTCTTCTGTTTATTGCCAGGATATATTTGTAGATGAGCGTGATGAAGAGAAAGCGTTAGAGCTTGTAAGTGCATTCTTCAGCAAATGATGCATACCTTTTCTTTTTCAATTTATAGGTCTACAATCCTCTTTGAGGTTTGATATGGCTATTGAGAAAGTAAAAGCTTATTTCAAAGAATTCGGTATTGAGAATAAAGTAATGGAGCTTGAGAACTCAAGCGCAACTGTAGAGCTTGCTGCAGCAGCTTTGGGTACAGCACCAGAGAGAATTGCAAAGACACTCTCATTTCTAGTTGATGACAATCCAATTCTGATTGTTGCTGCAGGAGATGCAAGAGTCGACAACAAGAAGTACAGAACAGTCTTTGGGGCTAAAGCAAAGATGATTCCTTCTGAAGATGTAGAACGCATCATCGGCCACGCTATTGGAGGCGTATGCCCATTTGCCATCAATGAAGGTATCAAAGTCTATCTAGATGAATCCCTAAAGAGATTTGAGACAGTGTTTCCTGCATGCGGAAGTTCCAATAGCGCAATTGAGCTAACACTTCCAGAGTTGGAGAAGTACTCAAACTCATCATGCTGGATTGATGTTTCAAAACTTCCAGAATAATCATTGATAAAAATAATATCATAATTGAAAAACCCACGATGCAAAAAAATCGTGGGTTTCTCATTTCAAAGGCAAATGCTCCTATTAATTAGCCTCACCTCTATGAACTTTGCTCATCAAGAAGAATGCGATAAGCATGAATACGATGCCATAAATGAAGAGTGCTGGGTAGCCTGCAATGTCGATAACTGCACCAGCGAGTGTTGGTGAGATGATTGATGCAAGCTGTGAAAAGAAGTAGTAAACACCTGTGTAAATACCCATTGTTGAGTAGTCTGCCATCTGCCAAAGCATTGGGAATGAGTTTGTTACTACTGTTACCCAGAAGATGCCAAAGAAGAACAGAAGAACCCAGAAAATGAGTGTCCAAAGGAATGCTGGCTGTTCGCCACCGAATGCTCTGAGAGCAAAGCCATGGACAGTTACAAGTGAAAGAACAATGACAATCGCAAAAAGTGCAGTTCTGATTGTCTTCTTTCTGCCATGCTTATTTGCAACCTTACCAGATGGAACTGCGAAGATAGCATATGCAATACCTACCATTCCAGCTGCAAGAGATGCTGTTCCTGAAGATGTCTTCAATACTTCAACTGAGTACTTTCCGATGAATGGAAGAATGCCCTGATATCCAATGAACCAGCAAAGGAGTGAAAGGAGGATGAAAAGCGCACTCTTCTCCTTTTCTCCAAAGATAGCCTTCAAGCTCTGGAAAAGAGGAGTCTTCTCTTCTTTCTCTGCCTGTTCTCCATTGTTCTTGAGAGCAAGCTTCTTCTCCTTTACGAATAAGAAAAGAAGAATTACAGCAATAATTACAAATATTGAAGCGAGTGGGAATGCAAGGATATTATTAACCTTTTCTACCTGGCCAGGAAGCTTGATATATACATCCATGAGACGAGCAAGGAGAATAGTTCCAAGAATTGTTGCAAGGCCACCCATTGTATTGATAACGCCATTTGCCTCACTTCTTAAGTCTGCTGGAACTACGTCTGGCATAAGTGCTACAACTGGACCTCTAACAGCCTGCTTGAAGATGTTGAGGAAGAATATGCAGATTACCAAAAAGAGCAGAGACTCCATTGCAGAGAATGGGATGAGTCCAAAAAATATCGCTGTAAGTGGAAGAAGGGTGACAATATAAGGCATTCTTCTTCCGATTCTTGTATTTGTTCTGTCTGAGATAGCAGAGAAGATTGGAATCATGAAAATTGCCAATAAGTTATCCAAAGACATTACAAGACCGATTAGAGACTGTGATTCGATAAACTTACCCAAGAAGATTGGAATATAAGTATCGTAGAGTGGATCCATAAGACCCATTGTGAAAAAACCCAAACCAATAAGGAATGTAATAGAGTAATATCCCTTAAGGCTTCTTTTTTCCTTAATTTCTGCTGCCATACAAACTCCTGTTATTTAGCTAGACCTATATTATCATTTACTCTACCTATTGTCTAATTCTCACTATCACTTTGATATGATATAGATGCATAAATATGTTTTCAGCCTTCCTGTTTGCATTCAAAACACTAATCAACAGAACTGAAACAAACATTTCTATTGTCTATTTCTGTTTTAAATAGTATAAGACTTCCGTGACCATTACCTCATTAGACGAACTTAAAAGCCATTTAAACCTAACGGAGAAGGAACTGCACTGGGAAGAAAAGGCGGAGAATACGCTTCCATTGCTAATCTCTCAGAACATTCTATCTCTTATTGACAATCCATCAATAAGAAGGCAGTTCGTACCATCAGAAGAGGAAAATATAGACACAATTGGAAATCTCGATCCTCTTAAGGAAGAAGACAACTCCGTTTCATCAAGACTCATTCATCGCTATCCAAATAGAGCTGCATTTCTAACAACAGACAGATGCTTCGCCTATTGCAGACACTGTTTCAGACGAAGATTCACCGGAACAATGACAGGACCTGCATCTGAGGCTGAGATTGCAGAGGCAGCAGCATATCTAAAAGAGCATAAGGAAATCAAGGAAGTCCTTCTTACTGGTGGAGATCTGATGACGCTCTCTGATGAAAAGCTAGATTATCTGCTACATAGCTTCAAGTCTGCCAGAGAGGATATTATCTATAGACTTTGCACAAGAGCACTTGTCTCATCTCCAGAGAGATTCACACCAGAGTTTTTCAAGATGTTGGAGAAGCACAATCACCATGCGCCATTCTTTCTCATGACTCAGTTCAATCATGCTATTGAAATTACAGAGAAAGCCATTGATGCATTGATTGGATTTGTAAAACTAGGAATTCCTATGATGAACCAATGCGTTCTCTTAAGAGGTGTCAATGATACTCTTGATCAGCAGATAGAGCTATGCAATAAGCTGATGTACAATAGAATCAAGCCATATTACCTCTTCCAGGGAGACCTCGTAAAAGGAACAGCTCATTTAAGAGTACCACTATCAAAGGGCTTAGCACTTGAGAAAGAGATGAGAAAGCATCTTTCAGGGCTATCGATGCCACAGTATACAATCGATCTTCCAAGTGGTGGTGGCAAGGTCATTCTTACAGAAAACTATCTAGTATCCAGAGATAGGAATTTATGGACCTTTAAAACTCCAGATGGGGAAGAGAGAAGCTACCCAGAAGATTTTTGACTCAGCTTAAAATGAACACAGATAAAAGACGCCTCCGGTCCTTTTCCGAAGGCGTTTCTCTATCATTCACCCAACCACTCTAAGATTCTATTGATCTCTTCGTTTCTCAGGTTCTCTCTTTCAACCGTAATCTGCTCGTCTGTTAAGCTTGTATTAGGAACTCCAAATACAGGTGCAGATACTCTTTCTTTTTCAACAGCAGGTTCTGCTGTTTTTGATGGAGCTACAGATTCTGTCTTCTGGCTGATGACAGGTGCAGTTTCTGATTTGTTGATAGTAAGCTTTGATTCAGAATTTACGAAATTGGAATCTGAAATTGGTGCAATATCCAACATCTTGAAAACTTCTTCATCAGACAAGCTCTGAATATCCTTGATAAGTTCATTTACATG
>JAGBWX010000051.1 GCA_017629575.1 Spirochaetales bacterium
AAGAAGCGGTATTTCAGCACTTAGACAGATTGATAAGTCTATCGAAGAATCTGCATATGACATGGGAGCTGGCAGCTTGAAGGTATTCACATCTGTAACGCTTCCACTTATTAAGGATTCTTTCTTAAGTGGCTTGGTAACTGCATTCGTAAGAAGCATCACGGCTATCTCTGCAATTATCCTTCTCGTTACACCTCAGTTCCTCTTGATCACAGTTCAGATCAATGAATTCGCAGAGAAGGGTGCATATAGCTTGGCTTGTGCATTCGCAACAATACTTATCATAATTACATATGGCGCTGATCTCTTGATGAATCTCTTCATCAAGTACTTTGGAACAAGCAAGAAAATCAAGGAGATTGATTAATTATGGCAAAAGATAAAAAAGGCGTTCGCCTAGAGCATATTTCTAAAATCTACAAAGATCCTAAGACTGGCAAGGACTTCTATGCTGTCCATGACACATCTTTAGATATCGAACCAGGTTCGTTTGTTACTCTCCTTGGTCCATCAGGCTGCGGTAAGACAACAACTCTCAGAATGATTGCTGGCTTTGAAAGCCCAGATGAAGGAGAAATCTATCTTGGAAATGAGGCTATCAACGCTCTCACTCCAAACAAGAGAGATACTGCTATGGTATTCCAGAGCTATGCTCTTCTTCCTCACTACAATATCTTCGATAACGTTGCATACGGCCTTAAGATCAGAAAGGTTCCAAAGGAAGAAATCAAGGAGAGAGTAACAAAGATTCTCGAGCTCGTTCAGCTTTCTGGCATGGAGAGCAGAATGACAAACCAGCTTTCTGGCGGTCAGCAGCAGAGAGTTGCCCTTGCTAGAGCTCTCGTAATCGAGCCATCTGTCCTTCTTTTTGACGAGCCACTATCTAACCTTGATGCGAAGCTCAGAGTATCTATGAGAACAGAGATTAGAAGAATCCAGCAGGAAGTTGGAATTACTGCTGTATATGTTACACATGACCAGAGTGAAGCTATGGCCATCTCTGATAAGATTATCATCATGAACAAGGGCAAGATTGCTCAGATGGGAACACCTGAGGAAATCTACTATCAGCCTAATGATGAGTTTGTTGCGGACTTTATTGGTGAGGTAAACTTCCTTAGAGGTAAGATGAAGGAAGCAAGAGGGGAATATGCTGTTATCGATGTTGATGGCAATGACATCATCGTTAAGAACTCAGAAAAGCTCATGATAGGCGAGAACTATACTGCAGTTTTGAGACCAGAGGCTGCAACGCTCGCAGATTGTGGCGGTGTTCCTTGTCGCGTTATCCTCTCATGCTTCATGGGTTCTTACCAGAACTATCATGTAATGGTTGGAAATACTCTTGTTAAGCTTGAGGAGCACAACCCAAAGAACAAGAAAATATACAAGGTTGGAGATACCTGTTCATTGGTATTTGCACCAGAATCAGTTCATGTGCTCTAAGCTATGATCATAGGGATGCCCCGGTTCGGGGCATTTTCTATGTATAAGAGATTAAATATCTTTGCTATACTTTCACTGAGGTTAATATGAATATCGAAAGAATTAAGGAACTCTATTTAGAAAAGGATTTTAACTGTGCAGAGTCTACTCTGATGGCAGCTAATGAAGAATATAATCTTGGCCTTGATGATAATAGCATCAAACTTTTAGGTTCATTCGGCGGCGGCATGGGTTGCGGAAAGGTTTGTGGCGCACTTGCTGCTGCAATAGCTGTAATCGGCAGAATGGAAATCGAGGAAAGAGCACATGCTACAGCTACTCTGAAGGAGCACTGTGGTGAATTTGTTGCTCGTTTTGCTGAACTAGCTGGCGATACAGATTGCATTAAGGTAAAGGAAAAGTTCTTCGTGGAAGGCGAGAGATGTCTCAAGACTGTTCTTGAAAATGCAGATCTTCTGACAGCCTTCATTGAAGAAAAGAAAATCAAATAATATGGACAATCTTAGGATATCTGATGCTATTGAAGCTATGATTTCTTTTTTCAGCGGTAGCCTTCATGATATCAACCATTTCATAAAGGTATGGGGGTATGCAAAGCTGATTGGGGAAAAAGAAGGCTTGGATGAGACTACTCTGTATATTCTTGAACTAGCGGCAATTACCCATGACATCGCATGCCCAGCCTGCAGAGCTAAGTATGGAAGTGCCATTGCTGAAAAACAGGAAGAAGAGGGAGCTTTAATGGTCAGAGACTTCTTGAAGCCATTTTCTCTCGCAAGTTCTGTAGTTGATCGCATTAGCTATCTGGTTGGACATCACCATACATTTGACAATATCGATGGCTTGGATTATCAGATTCTCGTTGAGGCAGACTTGATTGTAAATGCAGAAGAGAAGGGCTTTTCTTTAGATAATGTGCAGAATACTAGGGATAAGTTATTTAGAACAAAGTCTGGAATCGCTATTTTGAATAGCATTTATGGTTTCTAACTAAATTTATTCAACAAAAAAGGGTGTGATTTTTATTTGTCACACCCTTTTTCAGTTGATTATGAATTACTTTGACTTCTTGTTTACAAGGATATTTGTAAGGATGCCAAGGATAAGTGCACATGCAACGGATGTGAGTGTAATCTTGCCAATTGTAAGTGACAAGCCACCGATGCCAGAGATAAGAACAACAGATGCTGTGAATACATTTCTATTGTCTTCAAGGTTTACCTTCTGAATCATCTTGAGGCCGCTGATTGCTATGAAGCCATAGAGTGACATACATACACCACCCATTACACAAGCTGGGATTGAATCAAGAAGTGCCATCAATGGTGAGATGAATGAGATGCCGATTGAGAGGATTGCTGCAGTTGTGATTGTTGCAACTGATGCGTTTCCTGTGATAGCTACACAACCAACTGATTCGCCGTATGTTGTATTAGGACAGCCACCAAAGAATGCGCCAACCATTGAGCCAACGCCATCGCCGAGGAGAGTCTTATCAAGGCCTGGGTCTGTGATGAGGTCCTTATTGATGATTGTTGAAAGGTTCTTGTGGTCTGCAAGGTGCTCAGCAAATACAACGAATGCTACAGGAACATATGCAACGAAGATTGTTGCGATGTATGAGCCAGAAAGGTTCTTTAAGCCCTTTGCTGCCTTTAAGAATGAGAATTCTGGGAAGCTGACGAAGCTTGAGAGTGCTACCTTGCCATTGTCGAGGAGAGCAGCAAATGGAGCAAAGTCAATGATAAGCATCTTTGCATTTCCTGTTGCCTTTCCAATGAGTGTGAAGATGAGTGCAAGAGCATAACCTGCGCCGATTCCGATAACAAATGGGATGAGCTTTGTCATCTTCTTTCCGTATACAGAGCAGATGATTACTACTGCAAGTGTTACGAGGCCACAAACCATTGCAAGATATGGTGAAACCATTAAGGATCCATCGCCCTTCATAAGGTCGCCTACTGCGTTTCCTGCGAGAGAGAGACCAATGATTGTAACTGTTGGTCCGATTACTACTGCAGGCATGAGCTTGTCGATCCACTTTGTTCCTACTGCCTTAACGATCAATGAAATAATTACGTATACAAGGCCAGCGAAGGTTGCACCAATGATCAAGCCTAAGAAGCCAACAGATATTGATACGCCACCTGCGAATGCTGCAAGCATTGATCCAATGAATGCGAATGAAGATCCAAGGAATACTGGGCTGTTGAATCTTGTGAATAACTGGTAAATGATTGTACCTGCACCTGCGCCAAAGAGGGCTGCGGATGCTGTCATACCATTTCCAATGATAGCAGGAACTGCAATTGTTGCTGCCATAATTGCCAAGAGCTGCTGGAATGCAAATACGACCATCTGCTTTGTCTCTGGTCTGTCTTTGATGCCATAAGTAAGGTTCATGTCTTCCTCCAAAAAAAAATCAACCACAATTGTGATTGATTAATAAATCAAATAAACAGCGGAGTCTGTTTTGCAACAAATAATAAACATCTGACTATTATTTTTCATCATTATCCACCGTCTATGCAACAATAACAGAAAATGCCGCTTTTGCAAAGCGTTGCAAGATTTGAAAAGCTCCCTATTTAGCTACAAGAATAAGTTGTTTAAGTTAATTGGGTAGATTGAGTGCTTTTTGTTCTATATTCTGTAACCGATTGTCTTTCCTATTGATATAATATTGTAGTTGGCCTAATAATCGGAGGAATTTATGAAAAAGCTTTTAATTCTATTTGCTCTCATGCTTTTTTCTATTTCACTGTTTGCTGATAGTGGGAATTATCAGAAGATTTATCCAATCGATGATGAAATTTATGAAGACATTACTGACTTATACATTCTAAGCGGTTATTCACTTCCATCAACTAGTGGTCCTTGGAGTGGAACAGAACTCAAGATGATGCTTGAGAAAATTGACTACAGCGCTCTCGAGGGAGTTGCAAAGTCTCTCTATGACTCAATCAGGGAAAGACTTTGCGAAGAGGCATTCTCTCCTGTTTTTGAGTTTAATCCTGCTGTAAATCTTGAGGCATATTTAAGCTCAAATACCGATTATTTCCATGGATGGGACAATTGGTTCTATAAGGAGGCTGATGCAAAGCAGGCTGTTGATCTTGCATCTGAAGAGCATGTTGGCGAAAACTTCTATGGATACATCAACTTTGTAGCAGGTATTACAACAACCCACTATCCTTTTGAAAGGGCAATTGGCGACTCATTGCTTTGGACAAATATTCCGTTTATTGGCGTCAATAATATGAGCCAGATTGATTTCGCATCCCCATACAGAGCATTTGTTGCAGCTGGTGGAGACAATTTCTCCTTCTTTGTTGGAAGAGAAAGACTTTCTTGGGGCCCGGGCGTTACTGGCAACTATATTATTGGAGACCATATCAAGTACCACAATGCAGCAAAGATTTCAGCCTTTGAAGAGAATTTCAAATATACATTCCTTCTTTCTGCTTTTCCTCATCCTCAGAATTATTTCATCGACGGACAATGGAATCCATATGGAGAAAAGGCAACTGCTGGAGAATTAAATGGAACTGATGCTGGCCAGAGCCAGTTTGTAAACGGAATCAGCATGTTAATCGCTCATAGAATGGAATGGAGACTCTTTGAGAATAAAGTTGGCTTCTCTGTATCTGAAGGCGTTATGTATATGCATAAGGACAATAGAATCGATCTTATCGCTCTCAGTCCTGCTCATATCTACCACAATACATATACAAGGTCTCTTACAAACTCTATCCTCGGCTTCGAGCTTGACTGGACACCATTTACAGGTCTCAATCTCTATGCACAGCTAGTTGTTGATGAGATGTTCCTTCCTGGCGAGCCTGTTCCTGGTGATGTAAATGCATATGCAGCAGAACCAACAGCAATGGGATATATGTTGGGAGCAACATATAAGAAGGATCTAGGAGAAGGTGTTCTCTCAGTTGGCGCAGAGCTGTCAATTACAGATCCATATCTTTATCTTAGAGATGCCGATTACCAGATTGAAGGCAATTCATCGAGATATCAGAAAGTGGGGGATTGGGGCATCAATTATGTCGTAGCACTTCGCAAGGGCCTTGGTGGCGGTGGAGCTCAGTACTATGAAGAACAGTTCCTTGGATATAAGTATGGTGGCGACGCTGTTATTGCAGACCTCTCTGCTTCTTATAGAGTTTCTGGTAAATATACACTTGGAGCAGAGCTCTTCTATATGGCACACGGAACACATGACAAGTGGACAGTATGGACAAGAGTAAATAATGTATATGACCCAGCTACAGGAACTACTGGCTTTGTTGAGAATTCAACAACCCCAACAGATAAACATGTTACAGATAACCACAGAGATCCAAATGCTCAGCTCAGAGACTCAATCGAGCATACATTCGTATTTGCTCTCAGAGGCGGAGTAGACCTTGGTGCAGGCTTCTCTATTAATGCTGAGCTTGATTACCTGACAGTCGTTAACCCAGGCAACCTCAAGGCAAATGGCAAAGAATCTGCGCTTCAGATGGTACTTGGTGTAACTTGGGCTTATTGATGAAGAAGATAGCATTAAGCTTTATTTTGCTTTCATTGATCACTCTCTCTCTTTGCAGGGAGAGTGATTTCAATAGATAACCCTATATATGAATATATTGATTCCCTTTTTCTATTAGAGGGAAGATCAATGCTTTCATCTTCAAGACCTTGGAGTGTAAGCGTTGTTCAAAATGAGCTTGCAAGGATTGATAAAAACACACTATCGGGGCTTTCCATGAAGCTATATTCTACTATTGAGATAGAGTTAGATGCTTTAGATGCTTCTCTTGATGGATTTGTATCAATCTCGCCAGAGTTATATATCCATAGCAATCCATCATTTGATAAGCCATCTCTATGGGATTATAGCTTTGAAGAAAGAAAAGCTTTTTTATCAATGGGCTTTTCATACTTCATTGATGGATTCTTCTTGGATACAGGACTCTCATATAGGTATGGCAAGGTAACTAATAGAGATAGCTTTAAGACTGTTGATACAGGAATCGGAGCACTTGTGCCTTATAGCGAGAGCATAAGTGTCCTAGACTCCTCATATCTATACTCAAAAAGTGTTCTTTTCAATTTTCCAGAGATTGATTTGCTTTATCTTGAGACACCATCAAGGACAAATTTGGGATACGATGGAAAGCACGTCTCGCTTGGATATTTCAGAGACTATCTTTCATGGGGTAGGTCCAAAATAGGCAACTTTATCTTTGATGACCATATAAGATCTCAGGACTATCTGTCTTTCAAGCTCTATGACAGCAATAAGGCATTCGATTATGTCTTGTTGTTCCCAGAAGTTGATTTCTCTCAAAGATGGGCTAACATCTATAGCGATAAAAACAGGGTGATGATGGCCCATATGTTTAGCTTCATCTTATTTGATTCTCTTTCAATTTCTATCTCAGAGAATGTCATGTATAGCTACATCGAACCAGAGTTGAAATACTTCAATCCACTTTATGTTTTCCATAA
>JAGBWX010000052.1 GCA_017629575.1 Spirochaetales bacterium
CAAGCACTATCCTTCTTTGATCCTTGCCAACAATTTAGAAGCCCTTGAACGATATTCTTCAATTGCAATTGGTCCGGGGTGGGATTCTGGAAATGAAGAACTTTTGGATCAGGCAATTGAAAGCGGAAAGAATATAGTAATAGATGCTGATGGCATAAAACTCTTGAAGAATAAACATCTATCTTGGCATGGTGTAATCACACCTCACTTGGGTGAATACAGAAATCTATGCAAGCTTCTTTCCATCCCAAATGGACTGGAAGATGCAGAATCTCTTAGAAAAGCTCTCCAAACTCTTTCTAAAAAGCTTGAGTGTGTAGTAGTCTTGAAATCGTCCACTCTTTGGATTGCCAATGGCGATTGCCTATATGTATATGATGGCTCTAATCCATCCTTGGGCGTTGCCGGCTCTGGTGATGTTCTGACAGGAATTATCGCAGCGCTTTTGGGACAGGGTCTAGAGCCTGAAAAGGCTGCAATTGGTGGCGTCATTCTCCACCAAAGGGCAGGAAGAAGGGCAAAGGAAAAGTACGGCTTCTATTGTGCGGAAGAGTTAATTGGAGAAATAGCTAGATGATGCAGGCATTTTTGCTTTCAGTTGTTTACATTTTCATTGGAAGCCTTCTGTTGCTGATGGATTTCCATCGTGCTGAATTGAGCTTTCTCTTGCGTTTCAGAGCCTATCTTCAGGATAAGAAGCATGCTCTTGGAATCTTCTTCTATGCAGGCTTGGCAATAGGTGTATTGCTATTGCTATTCCCTGTCGATCCAGGCCCAATGTTCATTGGTGATATAATTCCAGCACTATCAGTGCTTAGCTTGGCTTGCTATTTCAGATATGCATATGCAAAATCCAATCAAGATATGGACCGCCAATTTGCAGGAACAAAGCTTTCTAAGAGAAAACAGCGACTTGGTTATATATTCCTCATTATTGCAATAGTTCATTTTCTTCTACCATCATTCGTGTTACTATGAGTCATGGACGAAAGAGAGACTACAGCAGGTGTTGCGATAAAAGATGGCAAGGTTCTCGTAGCTAAGAGGGCTAAGGGTGGGCCTATTTCCGAAATGTGGGAGTTCCCAGGTGGAAAGAATCGCTATGGCGAGACTATTGAGGACACCTTAAAGCGTGAATGGCTTGAGGAGTTGGGTGTAGATGTCGCAGTTGGCGAGAAACTCCTGCAGGTTGATTTCATTAACAAAGATACTTCTTATCATCTTATGTGCCATCTAGTAACGCCGTTATGCGAAGATTTTGAGATGCTCTTTCACCAAGATATCAGGTGGGTAGACCGAAAAGAGCTTGAAAATCTAGAATTTGGACCATCTGACAAAAAAATCCGCGACTACATTATTTCTAGGCTCTTGTAATGGTTATTCGAAAGAAATAACATTAAATGTATCCAATCCAAAAGAGGGGTTATATATGGAAAAGAAAGACATCGATTGGGGCAGCCTTAGCTTTAGCTATATGCCAACAGACTATCGCTTCGTAGCACATTGGAAGGATGGAAAGTGGGACGAAGGCGAGCTCGTTTCAGACAGCAACGTAACAATCAACGAATCTGCTGGCGTTCTCCAGTATGCACAGACATGCTTCGAAGGACTTAAGGCATATACAACAAAGAACGGCGACATCGTAGCTTTCAGACCAGATCTGAATGCTCAGAGACTCAAGGACTCTGCTGAGAGACTCAGAATGCCTGTTGTTCCAGAAGAGATGTTCCTCAGAGCACTCGATATGCTCGTTAAGGCAAATGCTGCATGGGTTCCACCATATGGCAGCGGTGCAACACTTTATGTAAGACCTTTCTTATTTGGTTCAGGTCCTGTTATTGGCGTTAAGCCAGCTCCAGAGTATGAGTTCAGAATGTTCTGTACACCAGTTGGCCCATACTTCAAGGGCGGTGTAAAGCCAATCAAGCTTCTTCTTTCAGATTTCGATAGAGCAGCTCCTCATGGAACAGGTCACATCAAGGCTGGCCTCAACTATGCTATGTCAATCTACGCTGGCGAGTATGCACATTCAAAGGGCTTTGCTGAAAACATGTACCTCGATGCCGGTACAAGAACATACGTAGAAGAAACTGGTGGCGCAAACTTCCTCTTCGTAACTAAGGAAGGCAAGCTTGTAACTCCTCAGTCAGATACTATCCTCCCATCAATCACAAGAAGGTCTTTGATGTATGTTGGTGAAAAGCTTCTTGGAATGGAAGTAGAGCAGAGAAAGGTTCGCTTCGATGAAATCTCAGAATTCGCAGAATGCGGACTTTGCGGAACAGCTGCTGTTATCTCACCTGTTGGTTCTGTAACAAAGAATGATGGCACAGAGATTGCATTCGCATCTGGCATGGAAAATATGGGCCCAGTTCTTACAAAGCTCAGAGAGACTCTTACAGGTATCCAGATGGGTGATGTAGAAGCTCCAGAAGGCTGGATCAGAAAGATTATGTAAAATGTATTCAGGGCTATCTGAAAAAGGTAGCCCTTTTTTAATCGCAATGAATAAAGACAAAGAACTTCTAGCTTCATTCTTAGCTCATGCGAAGGATGAGAATCTATGCATCAATCACGTTAGAGTAGTTAGAGAAGGTGAAGTGGCTGCCTCTTTCGATAGAATAAGGCCATCTCGCTTCCCTGTGTGGTCTATATCAAAAGGCTTTGCGTCAATAGCAATTGGAATTCTAAGAGATGAAGGCCTTATCTCTCTTGATGAAAGAGTCTTGGATATATTCCCTGAATCAGCGCCTAAGATGTATTCGGATAATCTTGATAAGGTTACTGTTAAGCACTTGTTGACCATGACTACTGGCATAGAAGATGAGACATTCTTCGACTCTGATGAAAAGCGCAATTCCAACATTGATCTATTAAATTGTTTTTTCAAGTCAAGGTTTTCCACTCCAGGAACAAAGTGGTCTTATAGCTCTTTATCTACATATATCCTTTCGAGGATTGTTGCCAAAAGAAGTGGAATGGATCTGTGTGATTACCTAAAGCCAAGGCTTTTTGACAAAATAGGCATAAAGAATCCTTTGTGGGCTAGCTGCCAAGCAGGCTATAGCTATGGAGGCTTTGGTTTAAATCTTTCAATAGATGAACTTTCTAGATATTCAGAGCTGCTTTCCAAAATGGGCGAGTATGATGGACTAAGGATTGTCAGTAGGGAATATATGGAAGAGGCTACAAAGAAGATTGCAGATGACTCTCCAATGGCTATTGGCGATAAAAAGAATTTCTGGGGCTATGGCTATGGATATCAATTTATAATGAATCCTATAGAAGGCTTCAGGTCTGATGGCATGTATGGCCAGTTTGCAATTGCTCTTCCAAAAATCAATGCTTCAATATCCGTTATGTCTCTTGATGACAGAACAGGCAGAATTGGTACCCTCTTATACAAAGACATAGTCAATAATCTTTGAAGAATTTAATTTTTTCAGATTGTTCATAGACAGAAAAACGGTATAACACTAAGTGCTATACCGTTTATTGTTAAAGCCTTCTTATGCAATTATTACATTACTGTGCCATCTGGGATGATTGCATTCTTATTGATTACGATGATGCCATCGTGGATTGAATACATCTCGAAGTCACCTTCTGGACGTGGAATGTTATCGATACCGATTCTACAGTTAGCACCGATTCTAGCATTCTGGTCGATGATAGCCTTCTTGATGATTGTTGCCTTACCAATACCGATGTTAGGAATGCCATTCTTTGCATTTTCTGCCTTTTCTTCATCTGTCTCATAGCGAGAAGCACCCATGCAATATACGCCGTCAAGAGATGCACCTGCTTCGATGAATGTTCTTACACCGATGATTGAGTTAACGATGTAAGCGTTAGTGATGATAGAACCTTCTGATGTGAGAGAGCAGCTGATGTTGCAGAAGTTAGCCTTTGTTGCTGGGAGGTGTCTTCTATGTGTGTAGATTGGAGCGCTTTCATCATAGAAGTTGAAGAGTGGCTTCTCTGAAGAAAGGTTGAGGTTTGTCTCATAGAAGTTCTTAATTGTTCCGATGTCTTCCCAGAAATCATCGAAGAGGTATGCTGCAACTGGGCGAGTCTTGATGAAGCCAGGGATGATTTCCTTACCGAAGTCAGTCTTATCATTGTTGAGAGCTTCTTCCATAGCCTGAGCTGTGAAGATGTAGATACCCATTGATGCAAGATATTCGTTTGAAGAATTAACGTCGAGACCAAGCTGATCCTTCATGCACTTTTCTGGAACCTTGTACTCTGAGAGGTCCATATCTGCTGCTGGCTTTTCATAGAACTTCTTGATCATACCTGCATCGTCAGCACCGATGATACCAAGACCAGTTGCCTGGCTTCTTGAAATTGGCTTAGCTGCAATTGTGAGCTCTGCGCCTGTATCGATATGTCTCTGGAGCATATCTGCAAAGTCCATTCTATAGAGCTGGTCACCTGAGAGAATTACATAGTAGTCAGCGTTCTGATCATGGAAATGCTTGAGGTTCTTTCTTACTGCGTCAGCTGTACCCTGGTACCATGACTCACTTGTGTTTGTCTGCTCTGCAGCGAGGATTTCTACGAATCCACCTGAGAACTGATCAAAGTTGTAAGTTGATGCAATGTGGTTGTGAAGTGATGCAGAGTTGAACTGTGTGAGAACATAGATCTTTCTGAGTCCGCTGTTGATACAGTTTGAGATTGGGATATCAACGAGACGATACTTACCTGCAAATGGAACAGCTGGCTTAGAGCGGTCCATTGTAAGTGGATAAAGTCTTGTTCCTCTACCACCACCGAGAACGATAGCTACTACCTTTGGGTCTTTTTTCATTTATTTCCTCCATTCTTACCTTGTGCAAGTTTATTATAAAGCTTTTCATATTCAGAGGCTGACTTGTTCCATGTGAAATCCATTGTCATGGCAAGTTTTCTTGCTCTCTTCAAAGCTTCTTTGTTTTTATAGAAATCGATTGCTCTATCGCAAGCCTTTACGATGTCATCAGGATGCATTGCGCTGAATAGGAATCCTGTTCCCTTTAGCTCTTTTTCGTTGATATCCTGGATAGTATCAGCAAGTCCCCCAGTCTTGTGAGCAATAGGGAGAGTACCATAGTGCTCAGAATAGAGCTGATTCAGTCCGCATGGCTCATATCTTGATGGCATGAGGAAGAAGTCTGATGCACCTTCTACCATATGTGCAATCTTGTTAGAGAATACGATTCTGACTGAAAGGTTAGGGTACTTTGCCTGAAGCTCATTGAGCTTGTCTACATATCTTTGGTCACCTGTTCCAACTACGATGAACTGTACATCGTTTTCTGAGAGAATTCTTTCGAGTGCAGAAGTTGAACCAGAGAGTAGAAGCTCACCAAAGCCCTTCTGTTCTGCAAGTCTTGAGATCATAGAAAATAGTGGAACATCTTCTCTAACTTCAAGTCCAAACTCTTTCTGAACCTTAGCCTTAAGCTGTGCCTTTCCATTGAGACTTCTTGAGTTGAAGTGCTCTTCGAAATATACATCGCTTCCTGGGTTCCATTCCTTGTAGTCAATTCCATTGATGATGCCATATAGGTCATCTTTTCTAGCTCTCAAAAGCCAATCAAGGCCACAGCCAAATTCTTCGCCTTGAATCTCAATAGCATATGTTGGAGATACTGTTGTGATGATATCTGAAGTATCGAGACCAGCCTTGAGCATGTTGAGTCTCTTTGAATCCACAGGACCTGTGAAGAGCTTGTCTGAAAGCACATCTCCAGAGAGAAGTGCATCGTAGACGGAGAAGTCTCCCTGATAAGCGAGGTTATGGATTGTGAACATTGTCTTGGCTTTAATCTTCTGAGCCTTCAGATAATAAGGCACAAGGCCTGCTGTCCAGTCGTGGCAATGAACGCAATCAGCATCGAATCCAGTTGCCTTCATATAAAGGCCAACAGCCTTTGCAAATAACATGAATCTAGGGCAGTTGTCTGCATATGGAGTAAATGAAGTGTCTCCATAGATACCTTTTCTATCTGTAAAGTATGGATGCTTCAATCCTACGTAAATCACCTTGCCAAGCTTTTTTTCTACAGTTTCCACTTTCTCTTCAGAAGAAATCATAGGAACAGAGAACGAAGCACTCTTCTTGAAACCCTTTTCTTCTATGAAAGAATACATAGGCATGAAGACTTTAACAAAATGACCTTCACCAGCCAATGCAGAAGACAGAGCACCAACTACGTCAGCTAGTCCTCCGGATTTTGAAAATGGCACAGTTTCGCTTGTAACCATCAAAATATTCATACTTAAATTATCGATTGAGAAAGGGTTTATCGCAAGTGTTATTTGTATTTTGCATCTATTTTGTCTTGCAGAAAGTAACATAAGCAGCAATATGCTATATGCACAAAACATATTTTCAGACAATAAAAGAAATACTTTTATAATAAAGCATTCAGTTCATCATTCTTCTCAAACTTTTATCTAATAGCATTTGTTCAACAAAAAAGGAGCATCGCATTTGATACTCCTTGCTTCTGATTCTAAATGATCAACTCTTCTTTAGAGATTTGAGATATATTCGTCTGCGCTATG
>JAGBWX010000053.1 GCA_017629575.1 Spirochaetales bacterium
TCGCCAGTAGTCTCGGTAAATGCATTTCTAAGACCGTTGGTGATCATTCTGTGCGCAGCATCGTTAGCTACCAGTCTTGGCCAAATGTATGAGTTCCATGCACCCATCATCTTCAAGATTGTGATTGAGATGAGTGTTGGAAGTGACATTGGCACCATTACCTTCCACAGATACTTGAAATCACTTGTTCCATCAACCTTAGCTGCAAGATAGAGCTCGTCTGGAATCTGCATGAAGTTCTGTCTGAGAAGATAGATATAGAAGACACTTACCAAGAATGGAACGATAAGTACTGTATAAGTATTAATCCATCCAAGCTGAGTAACTGTGCTGTAGTTTGTAATTGTGAAAAGCTCGCCAGGAATCATCATTGTTGCCAAAAGCGCTGCGAACATAGCATCCTTGCCCTTGAAATCCAAGCGTGCAAATGCAAACGCTGAGAAGATTGTGATGAAGAGAGAAAGGACAGTTGAAACAACGCCAACGTACATTGTGTTCATAAAGAGCCTGCCGAGGCTTGCTGTATTGAATGCATCAACGTAGTTGGAGAACATGATTTTCTTAGGCCAGAATGTTGGAACGCTCATTCTATACTCTGTAAGAGTCTTCAAGGATGAGATGATCATCCAATAGAATGGGAAGAGAACGATCAGTGCCATAACCTATAGGAATGCATAGAGGAAGAACTGAACCAAGAAGTGCACAACTCTCTGTCTGGTTGTCTCACTCTTCATATTCCTTTCGCGCATTGTTGTAATTGTTTTTTCAGCCATACGTTCCTCCAATCAATAATGAACGCGCTTCTTACTAACCTGGAGGTTAATAAGAGTAACGATCAGGATAATGCCGAAGAGGATCAGTGCTGCTGCACTAGCTCTGCCCTGGTTATTGGCAGCAAGTGCGTCGTAGATGAATCCAACCATGGTATTGAGTCTACCTGCATCGTTCGCAGGGCCCATCTTCTCACCGAAGATACCAACAATGCTTGTATATTCCTTGAATCCACCGATGAATCCTGTGATTACAACATAGGAAATCATTGGAGATAGTAGAGGAACTGTGATTCTTGTGAAGATTCTTCTTCTTGATGTTCCATCAACTTTAGCAGCATCGTAATACTGCTTGTTGACGCTCTGGAGACCACCAAGGAGAATGAGAATCTTGAATGGAAGCGCATTCCAGATGATATAGATTGCCATGACAGCAATATTTGCAGCATAAGTTGAACCATAGTTGATCCAGTTGATGTGCTCGCCACCGAAGAACTCGATGATATTGTTTACGATACCAGCTGTAACTACGATTTCGTTCTCTGTGCCATAGAAGCTTCCTACGATGTTGAACATAGCAGCAAAAACCATACCGATGGCGATTGAGTTAGTTACATAAGGAAGGAAGAATACTGTCTGGAGTGCCTTTCCGAGGAACTTGATTGAGTTAAGGCATACAGCAATCAGAAGAGCAAGTATTGTAGATACTGGAACTGTGAGAATACAGAGAATGATTGTATTCTTCAAACAGTTTACGAATCTCTGGTACTGAACTACCTTCAGGAAGTTGCCTATGCCAAACTTGAAGGTCATGCCGCCTACAGCCTTAAGACCACTATAGTTCTCCAAAAATGCCATTCTTACAGTGTTGATGATTGGCCACACTGTGAAGACTAATAGGAGAACAATAGCAGGGGCAAGGTAGAGCCAGGCCTTCCACTGTGTTTTGCTATTAACAATTGAATTTGCCATTACGCCCCGCCTTAGAAGAAGATTCTTTCCTCAGTTTCCTTGTTGAAGATGAATGTCTTATTAGCCTTAAGATTGAATCTTACTGTTTCCTTTTCTTCATCAATAGTGTTCTCAGCATTGATGATTGCTCTGATTACAGGATTTACTGATGCTTCGTTTGTGCATACAACACTAACGTCTCTACCCATAACCTCAACTGCGTTGAGCTTACATGTAAGAGCGCCATCTTCAGCAAGCACGAAGCCTTCAGGACGAACGCCAACGTAGACATCCTGGTCCTTGACACCAGGTGTCTTGAGAACTGCATCAAAGCCAATATAGAGAGTCTCGTTCTGAACTCTTCCGTTCAATACGTTGATTGGAGGAGTACCAAGGAACTTAGCTACGAAGAGGTTTTCTGGGCTATCGTAAACAGCCTGTGGCTTGCCAATCTGCTGAACAACGCCAAGCTTCATTACTACGATGTAGTCAGAGATTGAAAGAGCCTCTTCCTGGTCGTGTGTAACGAATACTGTTGTAATCTTTGTTGCCTTCTGGATTCTTCTGATCTCCTCTCTTGTCTGGAGACGAAGTCTTGCGTCGAGGTTTGAAAGTGGCTCGTCAAGAAGAAGAACTCTTGGCATCTTAACAAGCGCTCTAGCAATAGCAACTCTCTGCTGCTGTCCGCCAGAGAGCTCGGATGGCTTTCTGTTCATCAGATCGTCGATCTGAACAAGCTTAGCAACTTCATATGCTCTTGCAAGCATCTCTTCCTTAGAAAGCTTGTCTTCACCCTTCAGGTTCTGAAGTGGGAAGAGAATGTTCTGCTTAACTGTGAGATGTGGATAAAGGGCGTAGTTCTGGAATACGAGTCCAACGCCTCTATGCTCAGGAGAAAGTTCTGTTACATCATCCTCGCCGAAGAAAATCTGGCCGCCTGATGGCTTCTGAAGACCACTGATCATGTAAAGAGTTGTACTCTTTCCACAGCCTGATGGGCCTAAGAGACCGATGAGCTTACCATCTGGGATTGTGATGTTAACCTTGTTTACAGCTACTACTTCCTCTGAGGACTTCTTGTTCCTGCTAGGAAATATCTTCGTAAGATCTTTCAATACGACTTCCATGCTACGTTCCTTAAATCAATAAATTTCTCTTTTAACTCTCTCGGCATGAGCCTTCTCCTTAGCCTCAAGGAGAGCCTCCTGGCTATCGAAGATAAGCTGTGAGGCAAAGTCTACTGAGACTGTGTCTGACAAAAGGTCATGAATGAGATAGTTGTTATGTGTTGCTGCCACCAGAATAAGCTGGAGAACAGCTAATAGTGCCAAAATAATAAGACCTACACTTCCGAGGATATCAAAAGAAATCATCAGGATTATGTAGGCCGGAAACATTGTTTCTATGGTATATTTGCCAAATAACGCTCTCACGAAGATAGTGATATTTGACGCCTTTACGCCGTTTGTTCTAATTACTGCAATTCCAAAGATTTTTTTGCCGACAGTCATGCCATTCTTGAAGATCAAAGGCATTACAAACTCTGTCACCAATACAGCTATCAAAATTGCAAAGGTTGCTGTAATCAAGGAATAGTTGAGAACCAAGTTATATTCCTTCATGGCACCTAAATCGTTTGTGAGCTCAGCGTAAGCTTTGTCATAATCTAAAGCTTTTTCACCAAGGGCCATATATTCATCGTATGTAATGTCGAATGTAACTGAGTATTTATTCTCATAAAAGGCATAGCTTGCCTGAAGATTTTCCACGTGTTCAGGAAGGTTGAAGGCTGATGACAACGCCCACCCAAATCCGGTGGCAATGATGAGTGCAATGATAATGTCCAACAGCCAAGCAGAAACTCTTTTTAAAATGCTTGCCTTTTCAATTTCCAACACGTTAGAAAACCATCCCAAAATATCATTTTATACATCTTTTTCCTATTTTTCTATACATTAAAGCTGCGCTTTGACGAAGAAGAATCAGCACTAATATACCTCTCTGTTGATTTGCTCCAATTGAGGCTATAAAATTCTTATAGCTATGGACGAGAATTGCCACATCCTCATAATCGACGGGAACAATCTAATGTTCCAGATGTTCTATGGAATGCCCGAGAAAATCTACAACAAGAGTGGGCACACTATCCATACGACAATAGGCTTCATCTCCTATCTCCAGAAAATGATCAAGCTCGTGGGAGCCACTCATTTAGCTGTTATATTCGACTATGACGGCTCTGATGAGAGAAAAGCTCTCTATTCAGAATACAAGGCAAATAGAACAGAGGATTGGGAAAGCCTTCCAGAGGAAGAGCTCCCATTTTCTGAAGAGGATATGATCATCAAATGTCTTAGCTATATGGATGTAAAGACAATTCAGTCAAAAGGAATGGAGGCTGATGATGTAATTGCTTCCATTGCAATGCTTTTTAAAGATAGAGCTAAGATTACAATTTCATCCTTTGACAGCGATTTCTTCCAGCTGATATCTGAGTCTGTTAGCGTTCTCAGATACAGGGGAAAGGCATCTGTATTGTGGGATAAAGAGTACTTCATCGACAAAATGGGATTCTCTCCAGATAGATATGTCTTGTTCAAATCCTTAGTTGGAGATAGTGCAGATAATATCATGGGAGTGAATGGCATTGGCAAAAAACGTGGAGCTGAGGTTGTCAACCAGATTGACTCAATCGATGATATTGTCTCATCTGAAACAAAACCAAAATACATTAAGGCAATTTTAGAAAATATCGATATCGTAAAACGCAACATCAAGCTCATCGAGCTAAGATATCGAGAAGAAATAAGCCTCGAGCTCTCTGATCTATCTTTCTCTAATGAAAAAGCATCCCTAAGGAACTCTGAGATACTCTCTGCCTGCAACATCTTCGATTGAAAAGCATGCCAAATCTTTTTCTAGAACTTCACTTTTTGAAAGTTTATTTTGCTTCTTTCCTGTTGCTCATCACCCGATATTCATGAAAAAAATGCGGAATACGCAAAAATTTCATCTACTAGGCTTGCTGTTAGCATACTCTATGTTATAATAGTTTCATGAAAAATTTGCGGATGCCGCAAAAATTTCACGGAGGCAATGATGATGCAGTATGCGAGAAAACAATATTTAGATCAATTAATCCAAAGGATGGACAATGGTCGCGTCAAAGTCATCACAGGTCTTAGAAGAAGCGGAAAGTCCTACCTTCTATTTACCCTCTTCAGACAATACCTCCACGATATAGGTGTAGGACCAAGTCAAATCATAGGACTTGCATTGGATGAAATCGATAACACAAAATATCGTAATCCTTTTGAGTTGAACAAGGTTATCAAAGAGCGGATGACGGATAATAGCAAACGCTATTATGTGTTTATAGATGAAATCCAGTTTGTATCCGAAGTGCCTAATCCATATTCGGATTATGCGAATGATAAAATAACTTACATCGATGTCGTACTGGGTCTTATGAAACTACCCAATGCAGATATTTACATAACAGGCAGCAATTCTAAAATGCTTTCTTCTGATATCCTCACCCAGTTTCGTGACAGGGGTGATGAGATTCGCGTAAATCCCCTTTCTTTTGCAGAAGTGTATGAGCATTATCAGGGTGAGAAGCGTGGAGCATGGCGTGATTATTACACCTATGGTGGAATGCCTATGGTGTGGATGTTGAATTCCCATGAGGAAAAGAGTCATTATCTGAAAAACTTGTTCAACAGGACATATATCAAGGATGTTTTAGAACGTCATCAGGTTAACAACAATGCAGAAGTATTGGAGATTCTTCTCAATGTGCTTGCCTCCAGTATCGGCTCTCTTACCAATCCTATGAGATTGTCAAACACATTCGAGAGCGAGAGACATATTAAGATTGCTCCTGATACTATCGACAAATATATCGGCTTCTTCATGGAAGCATTTCTGATTCAGAAATCAGAGCGATATGATGTGAAAGGACGAAAATACATCAAGACACCTGTCAAATACTACTACTCCGATCCTGGTCTTAGAAATGCGCGACTTGGCTTTAGGCAACTGGAAGAAACCCACTTGATGGAGAATGTTCTTTACAACGATTTGCTTCGCAGAGGTTTTGATGTGGATGTAGGCGTAGTCGAGCAGAATCTTAGGGACAATTTAGGAAAGAACATCCGCAAACAACTGGAAGTTGATTTTGTAGTAAATCGGGGCGATGAGCGTTACTACATTCAGTCTGCATTATCCATTGAGGAACCGAATAAGAAGGAACAGGAAATTGCATCTCTCATCAGAATTCCTGATTCTTTCAAGAAAATTGTAGTTGTAAAAGACTATATAAAACCTTGGCGAGATGAAAACGGCATTCAGTATGTAGGAATCGAAGATTTCCTGTTGGACGAGGGACTCATTGCCAGATAACCATTGATCATGAAAAAAATGCGGAATACGCAAAAATTTCATATCAATGATTTAGCACTGTGATCAAATTTGAAATCTATTGTCTATTTTGAGATAGGCCCACATTGAATAATCGCAAAACGTTATTCTCTCGATATCGTCAGATTAAGCCTTCGCTTCTCAAAATATCCTTGATTTCTTCTTCTCCGAGGTTCAACACATAGGAAATAAAAGCTATCTCCTTGTTGTCCTTATAGAGGCGCTTGATAATATCGGAATTGGAGATTTTGATTCCCTCTGACAAACCTTGTGACAAACCTGCATTAAAGCTTTCGGTAGCAGCCTTTTCAATCTTCTTTTTCTCAGATTCACTCATTTCATAAAACCAAGATGTCATGCCCTTCTCCTCTTTTTTCGGTCGAACCATAGCCCTTTTAATCAATGGATCTTTAATATCATCAGGGTTTGGTTTCAGTAAATCAACCAAAAATCGACCTAGATCATCATCCCCATGGTATTCGCCATTTACGATAATTATTATACTACCGTCATTGGCATTTCCGTAATCTTTTCCGCTGCGTCCTATAACTCTTCTATTCAGAGTATAGTAAGGTTCACCCTTTCCGTACAAATCTTTTTTGCATAGCACAATCATTACAGAGTCTTTAAGGTCCTCATAGTTCTGAGAGACAAAAAGTATCTCGTAGTCACTTGCAGCAGAATAGAACCTTATGCGTTTCACACTCATATCACTAGGCTTTTTCTGCACTTCCAAATCGAATCTCATACCATCCGAATCAATAGCTAGGACATCCATGGATATATCCTTTGAAGGCACACTCAGCTTTATTGGATGCTCAATGCTGACGCTCTTAATCTCTATTTTTCTTTCAGGGAAAATATCCTTTACAACAAGGTTGATCAATTTCTCCAGCATTGGATAATTCTCTGGATCTGAGAATACTGTGCGCATCACCAGATTATCATAGATTGTCTTATCTCTGAGCATTTTCTCCAATTCCCTAATTGAAGGGATTGGCAATACATCTTTATTCATTGGCACCTCCTGAATCTCACAATATATAAACTCGAAAAGTGCCAAAAAAAGCTACTTAATGAGATTTAATCACTTCAAGAGTGGAACACCTTATCTCAATCAAGTAAAAAATCTAGCTCATTTACAAAATTCACTAACGTATTTTTCTGGATAATTGATTGAAAACTCGCCATGATAGAGCCCCGCCTTTATAGATAGAAAGCTATTTGGAATCTTGCTATTCAGAATCTTGGCAGATTCAATCATCTTCCTCTGCTCCAGCTCGCCTACTATGATTGAAACCTTTGCTTCAATCTTTTCCATATTTTCAGGAATTACATAGCTTGTGCTGGACTTCAAGAATGCAATCATATCTTTTTTAGTTATTTTGGAAGTATCTGCATAATACTCTTCAAACAGAGCTGCATCCATCTTCAGCTCTTTAAACTGGAGCTTAGAGAACCATCTCTGCTTCACAAGGCCATAGCTCATAGCCAGCATAGGCTTTGTAAGGGCATTTGTAATTTTTGAAGGTATGATGCTTGCACTCTCAATTGCTGCATAGTCAGAAATAGATGGACGCATAGATAAAATCTGAAGTGCTATTTGCCCTCCTAAGGATAGGCCTCCGATTGCATAGACGTGGCTAGAGAACTCATCTTCGATAAACTTTATGATTCTATTTGCATTATCCTCAATTGATGTAAAGCCAACATCGCTTCCGCTATGACCATCAAGGACGGGAAGAACAACACGATAGCTATCCTTCAAAAGCTCTGCTACCTTTCTATAGCTCCACCAAGAGAGCCCTCCTCCATGAAGGAGAACAACAACTTTCTTATTTTCCTTTCCGTATTCAACAACTTTCATTGCCTTACCTCTATGACATAAGAAAGGAATAGACTCTAGAGTTGAAATCCCTAGCTTCCTCGTATGCAGCGTGTCCAAGATGCTCATATAGATAGATATCACATCCAAGCTTTGATGCAATCTCCACCGATGCCTCACTTCCTACAACCTTGTCATCTTTTCCCCCAAGCACGAGAACAGGGCACTTGATTCTTTCTAGCTTGTCATAGGAATCACAGGTAAGGCAGGATTTAGCAAGGATGATAAATCTACTTACATCCTTTGGACGCTGAAGGATGGCAAGAAGCCCCATAAAGGGCTTATAGCGTCTTACATATGAGTCTGAATACATCTTCTCAGCCATATCGATAACCAGCGCTTTCATATCACCAGCTTCTGTCAATTCAATCCATCTATCTATAACAGACTCCATAATCTCATTATTTCTAGATGCAGTTACTGCCAATACAAGCTTATTGACCAAATCTGGTCTATCGAGAGCTAGATGCTGCGCAATCATACCCCCTTGGGAGACTCCAAATACGTCTGCCTTAGATAGACCTAGCGCATCCATTGCTGCTGCAATATCTGCGGCAAAGTCTTTGACTGTAATGCCTTCATAGACAACAGGCCTGCGGTCAAATAGATAAACTGTATAGTCTTGGGCAAATTTACGATACATATATGCAAGAGAGATATGGGCACCCTTTATGGATCTTGTATTGAGGCCCTGAATCATAATAAGAGTCTTCCTTCCACTGCCGAAGGTAATGTAATCGAGGTGCATATCATCAAGCTTCAGCTTCTGCTCTCTTGCGTTGTAGAACACTATTGACTCTCCACAGCTCATTATAAACCGATATCCAACAAATTAGTGGATAACATCTATAATCCATGAAAACAGACTAAATGGTCATTAAAAAAGCCTTCCATCAGGAAGGCCTAGCATTGAAAACTTATATATTACATTGCTTCCAGGAAGGGTACGCCAATCAAGGAGAATGCATTCTTCATAACGCTTCTGATCATAGAGCAGAGGTTAACTCTTGCAACAACGAGCTCCTTAGTATCTGCTGAGAGGATTCTGTTGTCGTGGTAGTAGTGGCTATATGTCTTTGCAAAGTCATATAAGAAGCCTGTGATCACTGATGGGTCATGGCCCTCTGCTGCCTTCTTAACAAGAAGTGGATAGTCTGCAATCAACTTCAAGAGTGTCTTCTCATCTTCGCCATTGAGGAGGTTACCGTCGAAAGCTACATCACTGTACTCAGCCTTAACCTCTTCGTACTTTCTCATGATTGATGAGATTCTAGCACCTGTATACTGGAGGTATGGTCCTGTGTTGCCGTTGAAGGAAATTGACTCTTCTGGATTGAAGATCATGTCCTTGGTTGGCTGAACCTGCAAGAGGTAGTAATTGAGAGCACCGAGCGCAATCTTCTGAGATGTTCCATCAACATCACCTACTTCCTCTTCTCTACCCTTGCTGATGATTTCTTCCTTAGCAAGCTTTGTAAGCTCCGCAAGAAGATCGTCAGCATCTACTACTGTACCTTCTCTTGACTTCATCTTGCCGTTAGGGAGGTTAACCATACCATAGGAGAGGTGATAAAGCTCCTTAGCCCACTCATAGCCCAAAAGGCCAAGAACATAGAAGAGAACCTTGAAGTGGTACTGCTGCTCTGATGCAACAACATAGATGAGGCTATCGAAAGGCCAGTCTTCATGGCGCTTTACAGCTGTTCCGATATCCTGAGTCATATAAAGAGTTGTTCCATCCTTTCTAAGGAGAACCTTCTTATCAAGCTTGATTGGAGCAAGGTCAATCTGTACAGATCCATCCTCTTCCTTCTGGAAGATTCCCATATCAAGACCCTTATAAACCTCTTCCTTGCCGAACTTGTATGTAATTGACTCGTAGTAGTACTTATCAAAAGAGATGCCCATGTTCTTGTAGCTCTCTGCAAGGCCATCGAGAGTCCACTTGTTCATCTTCTCCCAGAGGTCTCTAACTTCCTTATCACCATCTTCCCACTTCTTGAGCATTGCCTGAGCTTCTTTTTCTGGATTGATGAATGATGGATCGCTCTCAAGAGCTGGGTTAGCCTCAAGCTGTGCTGCTACTTCCTTTTCCCACTGAGCAAACTTGACGTAGTAGCGTCCTACGAAGTGGTCGCCCTTCTCGCCTGTTGATTCTGGAGTCTCTCCATTTCCGAAGATTTTGTAAGCAAGCATGCTCTTACAGATATGTACACCTCTGTTATTAATGAGGTTAACCTTCTTGACATCAGCACCCTGAGTCTTGATCAGCTCAGCTACGCTCTGTCCAAGAGAGTCGTTTCTCATATGTCCAAGGTGAAGAGGCTTGTTTGTATTAGGACAGGAGAACTCAACCATTACCTTCTTGTCCTTCATTGAGTCAGACCAACCATACTTATCGCCCTCTGCATTGATCTTCTCAAGCAAGGCTGGTGCAAGAGATGAGATGTCGAATGCAACGTTGAGATATGGGCCAGCAAGGATGATTCTTCCAGCTGGGTGGTCATCACCAAGCTTCTCTGCAATATCCTTTGCAATCTGAGCAGGGTTCTTTCCTGCTGCCTTCGCATATGGGAACATAGGATAAGCTGCATCTCCCATTTCTGGCTTTGGTGGCTGACCAATTGTCAGAGGTGCAATAGATTCAGCACCTAAATAAGACTTGAGTTCCTTTTCAATTGCCTCTTTCCAGGCAAGCTTAAGCGCATTAAGCATAATTTATATCCTCTTAATTAAAACTTCAGTGTTACCTCTCCTGAGGAGATGGTTGTAATTGTATCGTCATCGTACTGTACGACTAAGTGTCCAAAATCATCGATACCAAGGGCAAGTGCATCTCTAGACATGTCGCCCTTGATTACTGTGAGCTTTCTGCCGATTACGAAGCACTTATCTCTGTATTCCTGGATGAAGTCCTCATCCTGGATGCTGAGAATCTCCTTTACGCAAGCTGCAATGGCCTCTGCTCTGGATATCTGGCATACTCCGTTTGGATAGTATGATGTTACGATATTCCTAAGCTCCTCTGGGAATGATTCTTCCTTGGTCTTTAGGTTAACGCCAACGCCGATAACTACCTGCTCGAGTCCGCCCTCTTCCATGTTTACGATGCCTTCAGTGAGAATGCCTGTAACCTTCTTTCCATTGAGATAAAGGTCATTTACCCACTTGATGTCAGTCTTAATGCCTGTAAGTCTTTCCATCGCCCTAGAGACAGCCAGAGATGCCGAGGTTGTAATCAAATCTGGGTTGACGATATCCTTTCCAGAAAGAACCAATGAGAAATACATTCCACCCTCTGGGGATACGAATGTTCTTCCAAGTCTGCCACGACCTGCACTCTGAGATACTGCAACAACGACAAATGGTGGCTCAACGCCCTGGACTGAGAGCTCCTTGGCCTTTCTATTTGTTGATTCTATATCCTTGAAGCAGAATACCTGCACACCTGTCTTAGATAGCTCCTTCTCGATGCTTAGCTTAGAAAGGACGTCAAATCCTGGATTGAGCTTATAGCCCAAGCGCTTGGATGCATCAATTGAGTAGCCTTCCTCCTGCAATGAATTGACTGCCTTGCAAACTGCCATTCTTGAACAGCCAAATTTCTCTGATAGCATAACACCGCTGACAAATACATTTGGGTGGTCCATCAGATAATGGAGAACTTCTGTTTTTACGTTCATACTTCGTATCATAGTGCATCGAAATAACTTTGTAAACTTAGCACAGCTTATCTTTTTACGCATAAAATTGTTTACTAAGGTTGACAGATTGTGCCTTAAATTAAAAACTAAGCATATGAGCATCCTTGTGCCCCTTTTTTCGGCATTGCTTGCAGCTGGTTCCTTCGTGAGAATCCCACTCGGTCCTGTTGCAATTACGCTGCAGACTCTATTTCTATTCATGCTTGCAATCCTCCTTCCTCCGAAGAAGGCACTCACCTCCGTGCTCCTATATCTTTTTCTAGGCTCCATTGGATTTCCAGTCTTCACATCAGGCGGTGGACTAGCCTGTTTATTGGGCCCAACTGGCGGATTCTTGATGGGCATGATTCCAGCAAGTGCAATAGGTTCTCTATTGGGCTATAAAAATCGAAATAGCATGGCTTGGAAGGTTTCTGCCATCCTGATTATGAATGCAATCATGTACCTATTTGGTCTTAGCTGGATGATGTACAGACTCGATATGTCTGCAAA